>CATAQZ010000094.1 GCA_949487015.1 Flavobacteriales bacterium UBA4585 | reverse complement strand
TGGTGCTCCTCTTTCTAATTTTATGGGCAGAGGTGGCTGTGGGCGTTTTTGGATCGCCTATTGCCGGATCTTAAGCTAAGATTGTGCTAAGAAGTTAGTTAGCGCTCGGTACACCCCATTGCTCCAGCCAAAGCCGTCTTGCACTTCGTATTCACCCCCTTTGCTGAGGTTTTCAGGCTCGTACACGTTGTATTTTTCGACGAATTTGCCTTTCGCGTGGTAGATGGTATCGCAGGTTTTGATCCACCGCTGCGCGATCGTTTTGGCCAATTTCTCATGCCCATATTTCATTAAGCCTTGCACTGCAATCCATTGCAATGGTGCCCATCCGTTTGGCGCATCCCATTGCTCGCCCGTATGAGAACTTGTGGTGCTTAGACCTCCTTTTTGCAGTAACGTTGTTTGTAATTGCTCCGCTGTAAAATCCGCTTGGGATTGTGTTGCCGCACCCACAAAAAGCGGAAACAGGCTGGCCGCTGAAAGGACGTGAGTACCCTCAAGGGTCTCGAAAAACACGTCTTCGAATCCACGGCTGGTATAGAACACCTTCTGTAAGGCGGTTTTGCGCTTCTCTGCTGCCGTTTGATAGCATTTCTCTCCCGTAACATCAAACAGCAGGGTCTCGTGAAAATAAAGGAGGCTATTAAGGTCTACGGGCGCAATATCTAATGTTCGGATACTTTCCAGTCCGCCGTTGCCATCAAGCCAACGAGAGGAAAAGTCCCACCCGCTTTCGCACGCTGCGCGAAGATGTCGATAGAAGTTAGGTCGTTTTTGCGCCGTCGACGCCCATTTCAGATCGGTTTTGAGCATTTCTATTCGTGGACTATTCTCTTCATCCCAATACCCGGTAAGACCTTCGTGGTTTCGGTGGGGCGCCATCCAATACGCATATTCCGCTTTTAATGCCGGTAAATAGCGCTGATACACGTTGAAGGGTTCTGCGGACTGTTCCGCATAGGCGTGTACCATCAAACTGAAAAAAGGAGGTTGACTTCTTGATAGAAAATACGTTCTGTTTCCGTTTGGAATGTGGCCAAACCTGTCAATACAATGGGCGAAGTTGTCTAGAAGATCTGCGACCCACTGGTGGTGACCGTCGAGCAAAAGCCCTATTTGGGTAAAGTAACTGTCCCAGTAATAAACTTCTTGAAAACGCCCGCCCGGAACGACATAACTGTAGGGCAAGGCGTATTTGGTAGAACGCTGGTTTTCCCTGTCGGCTTCCCTGTGGAGGAAGGGCCAGAGGGCTTGAATATGCGCTGTAGGCGTTCGGTTACTATCACTGAAAAACCCCGTTTCTGCAGTGGCAATGGGCGTAAAATGCGTTTCAAAAAAGCGCTGTAAAGAAAATTCAGGCGCACCCTTTTCTTCGCGGTATTTGGCAAGAATCGTTTTGGGATGTGCGTTGAGTTGGGCGTCGGAAATGTACTTTTCATCGGACCAGATACCGGACACGTGAAGGTCCGTAAACAGCTCTTCAAGAAGTAGTTCGACGCGTTCCATCAGCTTTTTGCGGTCAAGCGTTTTAGCAACAGTACAGCAACTAACAAAAGGGACATTGGAACTAAGGTGAAGTAAAAAGCACCCCCGCCCAGTTGTTCAAAGAAGTAGGCGGTAATGCGCGATCCCAACGTACCGCCCGTTGCTGAGAACAAGACGATGAGTCCGGTCATCGGGCTGTGCAAGTTTTTAGGTAATGCGCTTAAGACGACACTGTTAAGAAGCGGGTATATGGGCGCAATGAAGAGGCCTACAAGGGGAAAAATGAAGGCGATAAGTGGCAATCCAAAAATTCTAATCCCTCCGTCTCGAACTTCTGCATCCAAAGCTTGGGGCAATACAAATGCAACCAGCACCATCGCCCCTACGATGGCTCCAATCAGCACTGTGGACCAATGGAACCGCTCTGACAATCGTCCACCGAGAATCCTGCCAACGCCCAAAGTTAACGCCAGTATGCTCGCCATACGAATGCTATTGTCTTCACTTAGGTTCAAGACTTTTTCGTTGAAAGTGGGAAGCCAAGTCATTATACCCTGCTCCGCCATGACGTAGAAAAAGGCGGAAATGACAAATACGATAACAAGCAGCTTTACGATGAGTCCGAACATGGCTTTAAACTCTTGGGCTAAACTCACTTTTATTTCAGGTTTCGGTAATTCCGGAATACGCGCTAAAAAAAGCGCTGCGAGGACGACAAGAGCAATGAGCAATAGATACACATTTAGCCATGCATTCGGCTGCCCGGGGGTATTGAAAGCAGGGAAAAGAAAATAGGCAGAGGCCACTCCAAACATAAAAGTACCCTCAACCGTACTCATCAAACCATTGTGTTCTTTTTCTCCAGTAGTTACAAGGCCCATGGAGCCATAGACACCGACTTTAATTAAAGCGAAAGTCGACCCCACCAAAGCAAATAAGATCTGTGAGGAAGTAAAGCTGTTGCCAAAGTACATTTGAATTAAACCTAGCGAAACTATGCCCAGGGCAATAAGCATGATGCGCTTGTAACCAATACGGGGGATAAAACTCGCAAAGACAAAGCTGATTATGGCAATGGGCATGTCTTTGAACAGCTCTAGCGTGCTTGCTTTTATTTCGCTGACGCCGTAATTATTGATGCTCTTAAGAATGACGATTCCGACACTATTCAGCAAGATGGCGAACACGAAAAAATTTAGGTGAAGCGCCCATTTAAAAGGTTTATTCATTGCCGGTATACGTAACTAAAGTAGTATCAATGTAAGCGCCTAGGGAACGTCCCTGAGAGACGCCTATTTCGATGGCAGGCATGTAGTGTATACCACCATATAATCTTGAGACGGCTGCTTCATCGGACGCAGCGGTAAAGCTTGGATAAGAGCGGTCAGGCAGTCCATATGGCCGTTCGGTAGAATCCTGGAACGCAAAATTTTGACCAAAAACTCCAGAGAGCATGACACCCGCAGCACCTGAAATTACACTGTGGCCGGAGGTATATTCAGGAAAGGGCGGAGTTTGCAACAACGGTTTCCATTGCGCATCAAAGTTCTCGTTAATCAGGGTCTCAGGACGGACCAATTCCGAGCGATATTTTTCGTCCCAACAGGAAATAAAACCGTCAAAGAGTCCCGTCGAAGCACGAAGGTAGGCATCTGCCGTACGGAAGAAATCCAAACCGGCTTTTCGACATGCAATACCCGTGATTCCTATCCAGTGACCCCCAGGAGTAATCTTTTTAGTGGCAAGCATTACGTGGCCGCGATGAACGCTTACATACGGATTACAATCCCAGAATTTAGCGATGGCCGTTTGCTCGTCATCTAGATTGTTTACGGTATGGTATACCTGCATGAGATCGCGGTAAAACACAGAAGCAGTATCCATCGAGGGCGTCGGAGGAGGCACTGGCTTAAACATTTGCGCGCTATCCATAATTAGGGTTCGGATGTTTCGCCAATGTGGTTCAATGCCGTCCATATAATCTGGAGGCGTTGGTTTCCAGCGCATTGGATCATCGTTGATTTCGTATTTCGTGAAGGTGCGGCTCTGGTTGTAATGATCGCCTTTTGCCCAGTTCAAAACGTAATCTGCGACGATCTCCCCATAGGCTTGTGAGATTGAGACCGCTTCCTTTCCGTGGTTTTGGACCAATTTCGCCATCACCTCATCCATATGCTGCTGCATGCGGTCTTCAGAGAAAACCAATGCCGTTGCCACTTTTCCTGCGGCTTGTAATGCCGCTATTTCAGGCATGTATTCTGTGGCGTTTGGTGCTGCTGGTACAGCAGGAAAGTCGTGAAATTGTCCGTTCAGCGAGCGGTAATCAGGATGGCTTTGTGCCACGACTTCATAGGCCGCGGTTGCGGTATAGGCGTATACTCGAGCAGCTACTGGGGGCGAAAAAATATCGTGTACGAGGATTTGTGTAATGGCCTCGAATTCGTTTTGTAGATCGCTAGAATGATCCGTGTAGGGCTCTTTCGGCGCACATTGTACGAGAAAGAAACTTACAAATAGTACAGTGAGTGATGGGAATAGTCTGTTCATGGCAGCAGTTTAGCAGTCGCAAAAGTATCGAGCAACACCTGCTTCAAAAGCGATGTTTGTCGTATCGGCTGATTTTGGCAAAAGGATCCAATTGAACCCAAAATTATCGCAAAGCAGTTGATTGCACTGCGTTTGATCTGCTGTTTTTAAGGAATACTGCCAGCCGTCGGAAGTAGCAGAGAGTTTAACGTAGTTGGTTGCAAGACATGAAATTTCGAGCGGGAAACCCACTAAGGTGTATTGGCTGAAGTCTATTTCGGGATAGATGCAATAGGGACAATTTTCGTCTATCGAGAAGGCAGTTAAGGCATCGTACGCAGAATCGGTTCTAATGACGTAGCCGGTGTAAAGATTTATGGAGGGATCAAACTCGGGACCTATGAGTGTTAAATCGGTCCCTTCGACGTCATCAAAATGTACGTAAGATTCAAATTCCGGGTACAAATCCTCCCAAGTGCACTCCGGGTCTAAAGTACATTGTGTTAAGAGCAATCCGATGCTTAGCAGTAAGCTGCTGTAACGTGCTGTTTTCATAGGGATTAAAGGTACAAAATGTCTTAGGATTCCCCTTAATAAAGTACGATTCCCGGGCCGTCGTTCATCAGCACTACGAGCCTGTTTTCGAAGGCCACCATTTCCGCCACTGAACCGCGTAATACATAGGCGATTCGTTTGCTTTGCAATCCCGTTTCGCCCCAGGATACTTCGAATCCGCACATATTTTCGACGGTACCAATACTGGTATGAAAGGCATCCGTTCCCCCGCCCACTATAAAAGCGCCATTACGGAAATTGCTCGCAGTAAGCGGCGCCCGTTGACAGTGGTTCGGCAGGGTATAGTGAACAAAGTTGCCCGATTGATTTTGAAGCAGTAAACTGGCCGTTGACCCGACACTCAACTTTTGCGCTCCTTTGAGTTCGTCCTGGAACATTTCATCAAAAGGTTTACCGGAAAACGACCTATTTTTTAAGTAGGACTTCCGGTATTGTACACTCTCTTTGATGAGCGCATCGCGTCCAAAAAGGGGATAGCGAATACCTTGATTTACGTAACTGTAAAGAAAATCTCGGTCACCGTTGAGGTCGACATCTTTAATCCATAATTCGAGCGGTTCTTCTTGACCAAGAGCGATGCCGTGATTTTCACCGACTGCACCCACGAGAAGATCCAGATCGCCGTCTTCATCGATGTCTCCTGCATTTAGATGACGCCAGAGTCCGGCTTCAGTGAGTTTGGTGATTTCAGGAGTACCTGATTGGAAGTTTATTTTTTGAACACTCCCCCAATCTGTGGCGATGACCAATTCTTTTTTGCCGTCTCCATCGAAATCGGCTGCTATTACGTCTGTGATCATCCCTAGCTGTGCGGTCCAATCCTGTAGCGCCCAGTCCAAGCCACCCTTTTCGTTACCAAAGTAAACGGCGTGATTTGGGGCGGCGCCGTAGTCGTTCCAAACACAGCGTTCTCCAACAAATGCATCGTCAATACCGTCTCCATTCATGTCCAAAACAGCAACGGCAGCTGCATTAGTTCCGGGACCAGCAATGACGGTGCCAGGGGATTTAAAAGACGCGGCGGTATAGAAACGATCTTGTTGTTGTCGGCTACTGTTGGGTCTTTGGCTGCTTCCGCTTACCACCAGTAAAGCAGGTGTGCCATTACCTAATGCGATCACGGCAGCATCAGTATCTTCAAATTCTTTATCTGCGTTCACTTTCGTGGTATCCCAGTGACCATCAGAACGTGTGATCCAAACGGGCGCCTTGTTTGTGCTGCCTCCCACCATCAGTGCGCCATTAAATACTGCAGCAGCGGGCCCCATTTCATCGACACCTTCGAGCAATAAAGGCGTTTGAATGAAAGCCGTATAACTGTCTTCCTCGTGCACAAACGGTAGCGTATCGGGGATAGCGCTGTTGTATTTTAAGGGTAGGGTCACGTCCGTTTTCACCCCCATTGTGGTACCGGCTCCCGGACGCAGTCTATTGAGCGTGCCCGGCGCAAGTGTGAAAACTTCGTTACTGCCATCGGGCCAATTCACTAAGATCGATCCGCCAAAATCGTCCGCGATTCTTCGAGTAGAACTGTGACTGAGCCATCCGCGAGTGCCTAAATTCCAATGCGGTAGCGCACCGCTTCGTTTTTTGAATTGTACAGCATACCCTCCAAAGTCAACCATAGTAGAGGAGGTTCCCAACACATTAGCATAAAGCAAGGCGGGACCGTCCAGATTATTCACCACGAGATCCCACCTTCCGTCGTTGTTAAAATCTCCGTAGGCGCTTCCATTACTGGTGCCTTTGTAGTTAAGGCCCCACGCCTTTGAGGATTCGATAAGCGCCGATTCATAAGCAAAATCATCCCTAACCTGGTTGCTGTACGCCCTGTTTTCCACCGCTCCTGGCGGCATCTTCTTATAAATTTCTTCATCGACCGTTGTAGCGCCACCGCCGTCACTTAAGAATTGGATGTAGTCTAGATCGTTAGGACGGCGTTTGATACCGTTGGTTACGAAAATATCTTTGGTGCCGTTGCCGTCGAAATCTTCCATCAATACGCCCCAGCTCCAGTCCGTGCTTTCCACATTGAAAAAAGCGGCAACATCTTCAAAAACAGGCAATGCACTTTTCCCTTTTCGTGGAATATTTCCTGCATTCAGGTGCAAGCTGTTTTTTGGAAATTGTTCCACGTAACCCTGACCACGCTTGTATTTGTGAATATGAAACGGTGCTGCACCCAATGCATTTTTGCGTTCGACTTCGTCCCAAGGCTTCATGTCGAGCGTAAATAAATCGGCCAAACCGTCTCCGTCCATATCGCCTGCATCAACGCCCATTGTGAACTTACTGTTTGCGCGAAAACTCTCTTGGGTGACCAATTCAAAGCCCGCACCACGATCGTTTAAATACAAATAGTCGTTTTCATGAAAATCGTTGCCGATAAAGAGGTCCAGATACCCATCGGCATTAAAATCTTCCGCTACAATACTGAGTCCATATCCAATCTGCGATCCTAAAATGCCCCAATCTTCGGAGCGGTCTTCAAACACGGGCTGCCTTGCACTTCCCGTATTTAAATAAAAGAGATCGCCTGCCTTTGCATCGCGAACAGCGCGTTGCGAAGCGTTGTTGTATGCGCCCGATGGGTGCACACTGTGACGCAGCACATAAAGATCTTGATCGCCGTCATTATCTGCATCAAAGAAAAGCGCTTGCTGGCCATAGCCAACGACATCCATTCCGTCGATCAATCGGGTTTCTGTAAAAGTGCCGTCTCCGTTGTTTAAGTAAAACTCGTTTCGTCCTTTCCAATGCAGGTATTCTACAGCGCTGAGGTAAAGGTCGGGGTAACCGTCTGCGTTGATGTCCGTAACAGTGACTCCGGTTTGAAAATCAGAAATCCCGGAAACACCTGCGGCAGCTGCGCCTTCCTCGAACTGCCAATCCCCTTTATTCCAGTACAGTTCATTCGCTCCTTGGTTGCGAACGAAGTAAATGTCTTCGAATCCATCTTGGTTGAAATCAGCTACTGCGACCCCCGCACCGTTGTAAAAGTAGAGGTAGTCGACAATATTTTGATGCTCATCTTCTGTAAGGTCGTTGCGAAAAGTGATGCCGGAAGCAGCAGCACGTTCCTCAAACAACGTCGGCATCTTATCCTGCGCAGTGCAGCCCGCGAGCAGAAGTATTCCAGCTATGTATGCAGAGAAACGCATTATTTTGTTATTCGGTATTCTTCCATTGGGCCGTTCAGTCGGCTAAACAACAGGTACGATGCGCCATCGCGTTCATAGGATTGGATGTCGCGTATTTGACCGTCAAGGTTGAGTCCACTTTTATGAGTTTCAACTACGTCCCAATCACCATTAGCGGTACCCAACAAAACGGTTCCCCTTGATGCGTCGTAGCGTCCCCATTCTGGCTGCACTTCGTGAAGGTTGCCGCCCAGCACTAGGTCCTTAATACCATCATCGTTTACATCTACTGCTTTGATGGCATATACGGGAGCGATCTGAGCGCGCAGCGGCAGAGGAGCGTGTTCGAATTGGCCGTTTCTGTTGAAGAAAACGGTACTCCTGAGCGTTTGCACTTGCATTAGTGCGCTGCGTTCGAGTTGTGTGGTGTCGAAAACCTCGAAGACGCTTTTCCCGGCATAATCGGCATATTTTAAATTGGACTTCTTCAAATACGGCATTTGACTGATCAAATTGTGACGCAGTACACGCGGGAAGAGGGTATCACCCCAGTACGAACAAAGAACGGGGTCAGAAAAACTGTTGCCATCAAAGTCATTCACAAAGAGTGCCATTGGCTTTTCTACGGAGGCCTCTAAGCGACAATTTTCTCCCAAGTTCCCTGCGATAATATCTAATTGGCCATCGTTATTCAAATCCTCCAACGTAACGGTATTCCATAGGCCTTGACTGTGATCCAGACCCATGTCTAGGGTACGTTCATTAAAGGCGCCTTGATCATTGATCCACACCCTTACGCCTTGCCATTCGCCTACAGCCACCAGATCGAAATCCCCATCTCCATCGAGATCACCGGCGTCGCAATCGGTCAGCATGCCAATTCTATTGAACCCACGAGTGGTTTGGCGCTCATTTCGGAGCATACCTTCCCCGTAATTCATTAAGTACAAGCTGCTAGCGGGCACGCCATAACGACCTTTAATCCCTCGAACGGCACAGAAGACATCTAAATCCCCATCCTGATCAAAATCCGCAACGGCAATGCTGCTTGTAGGCAGTCCTAATTCTGGTAGGGCGTTGGCATCGTAGCGGAAGTTGCCGCGCCCATCATTCTTGTATAATCGGTCAAACAGCTCAGCGCTGCCTGCGGTGAATTCCAGCGAACCGCTAGCAACGTAGAGGTCTAGATCGCCGTCTCCATCGTAATCAAAAAACGCAGCGTCGGTATCTTCACTTGCAGCATGTTCGTCAAAAGGCTGTTGGAGGGCCAATTCAAAGCCGTACCAATCCGAGCCAAAGAAGAGCTGCCCCGGCGCGCCTGCAGCACCGCATTGGTAGATGTCCTGGTAACCGTCGCCGTTGACATCTCCTAGTGCCAATTTTGCGCCTTCTGTTGTAGACATGGTGGTCAATAAACGCTCTTCGTTGAATTGACTGTAGCTGTTTTCCGTACGCATACCGTAGGTAGCGTTCATTTCAAACAAAGGCTCTTGTAATGGAACTTTTATTGAAGCTCGGTGCCCGCCTTCATTTTGAAGGGTGTATAAGCTATCTGCGGCTACGTTAAGCAAAGTCTGTCGAGAGTCGGCGGACCAAACCACTACGACGCTATCAAGCACCGTATGCGCGCCAATACCCAAGTGTATGCGCGGGTCTACAGAGCTTTGGAACCCTTTCATAGGAACGTGCTCTGCATAGTAAAGACTTCCTTGCGCATATGCATAAACTTTTGCACCTATTGTATGACCGCCTTTTTTTCTTAAATCGAGCTGAATGCTGTGGTTTTCTGGGTGTATGATCTCTGCGTTATTTCGCCACAAGAAAGGCGGTTGGTTCACATTATTTACAATCAGATCAAGATCCCCGTCGTTATCGATATCTGCATATACAGAACCGTTACTATGGCTGGGTTTAGAAAGTCCCCATTCTTTGGCACGGTCTACAAATTTGTACCCTTCAGCGACATTCTTATATGCATAGTTAGGAATGCGTTTGGAAGGCATTAAATCAATCAGCTCCTTATAGTTCACCCCATCTTCGGTTACTATGGAGCGCATGACCTCTTCATTCGAGATGTAGTTGATGTAATCTTGGTCTGTTAAATCGTGCGCAATACCATTTGAAATGTAAATGTCCCGCCAACCGTCATTATCGAGATCAGCGAGGAGCGCACCCCACGACCAATCTGTTGCTTCGACGCCGCTTAACTGACCAATTTCCATGAAATCGCCCGCCGCAGTGTTCAGATGAAGCATGTTCCTATTGAACTGGTGGTAGTATCCCCAGGCCAATTTATTTTGGTACACATCCCAATTTTCAAAGGTCGTTGTTTGGTTCAACCTCCGCACCCCCTGTGGCAGCATATCCGTGACAAACACATCCACGGCTGCGTCGTTATTAATATCAGCCATGTCCGCACCCATAGAGGCGAAAGAAGTATGCCGCATGTGTTCCTCAAGGGATTCCTTAAAGGTGCCGTCGCCTTGATTTATATACAGGTAGTCCTTCTCAAAGAAGTCGTTAGAAATGTAGACATCAAGCCAGCCATCACCGTTTACATCGCCCACGGTGGTTCCTAAGCCAAAGCCAATTTCACTGCCCAAAATACCAGCCGCCTCACTAACATCCGTAAAACGGTCTCCATCGTTACGGTACAGTTTATCGCCCCCTTCAGGATCTCTTATCTCGCGCGTACTTTTTTCAAGATTGAATGTGCCAATTGCACGGTAGCTGTTGTTCAACACATAAAGGTCCAAATCGCCATCCCGGTCGTAATCAAAAAACACACCATGTGTACTCAACCCTTGGTCCGCGATACCCCAGCGTTCCGCTTCCTCTCGGAAGGTGCCGTCTCCGTTGTTAACGAAAAATTCATTGGCCCGGCTATCCCCTTTAATGTCTCCGGAATTAGAAACGTAGATATCGAGCAAACCGTCTCCATTGACATCTGCCATTGCAACGCCGGTAGACCAGCTTTGACTGCCGCCCACACTCGCTTTTTCTGTAATGTCGGTGAAGGTCCAATCGCCGTTATTTAAATACAATCGATTCGACTTCTGGTTTGCCGTGAAATACAAATCCACGTAACCATCGTTATTTACATCACCCACGGCAACACCGCCTCCGTTGTAAAAATTACGGTAGTTGAACACGTTAAAATCTTTATCGTACTGGAGTTCATTTACGAAGGCGATACCTGTTCTAGCATTGTCCATTTCTGTGAACAGTGCTTCAACGGGTGCTTCAGAACTACAGTTAAAGAGAAGGGTGCAACACCCGAGATAAATAAGCGAATAAAAGCCTTTCATGCATCTACTTTTCAAGAGGGAACAAGATAAAAAAGAAAGCCCGCACTTCCGTGCGGGCCCCTTTGCAAAACAACGTTTCAGAGTTACAGATAATCTTAGTAACCTGGGTTTTGATCGATATTAGGATTCGCTCCTAATGCTGATTCTGGAATAGGGAATAGTTTTACATAGTCTTCACCAGTAGTTACTTTTAATTCCCAAGCGTTTGTGAATTTGCCAAAGCGAATAAGATCTTGACGTCTTACACCTTCCCAAGCCAATTCAAAACCACGCTCTTCTAACAGATCATCAAGGCTTAATGATGTACGTGCCGCAGCACCCGCACGAGCTCTGATATCGTTTACAATGCTCAAAGCACCGGCTTCATCGCCTTGACGTAAAAGCGCTTCTGCTTTGATAAGCATAATGTCAGAGTAACGGATAATAACGTAATCGTTTCCTGATTCACCACCAGACTCTGCAGGGTCAATACCGTACTTAACTACGCGAATACCATCCGTTTCAGACGCACCCGTAATACCCGGTAATGAAGCCGTAAAGCTCAGTGGGTTTCCTTGACGATCTGTCAAAGCGTTACCGTCGTTGTCGTACTGCTGTCCTACCAAGAAGATGTCGTGACGAGCATCTACGGTATCAAACGTATTGTAGAAGTCTGCAAGCGTACAGAAACCATTCCAAGGAGAGGATGGCAACTGGTTATAGTGCATGGTTCTCATGTTAAATGTAAGTCCCATTCCGCCTTGTGCAGAAACATTAGGGACAACAAAAACATGCTCTGAACCACCAGCATTATCTGCAGAGAAGTTATCGTGGAAATCAGACTCAAGACTGAATTCACCACTATTGATCACCATATCAGCGTGAGCAGCAGCATCAGCCCAACGAGCAGTGCCAGAAAACTCTTCTGCGTTGATGTACAATCTAGCCAATAAACCGTGCGCAGAAGATTTCGTTACGCGGCCTTGTTGATCAGAAGTGTGGTTCGCTTTTAAGTTAGTCACTGCTGCAAGCAACTCGCTTTCGATGTATTCGAAAACCTCCTTACGAGTTTTTCTTGAAGGCAAGTTTTCTGGATCAATAGCAGCAGTTTCAAGAATAGGAACGCCACCATAGAAGTCCATCAACTGGAAGTAGTAGAATGCACGTAATACACGAGCCTCAGCTTTTAGCGCATCCAAATCATAAACCGTAAAGATGCTAGGATCAGCAGCGTCAAGGTCAAAAATGAATTGGTTCGTTTGAGCCAAGCCTTTGTTAGCGTCGTTCCAATGTCCAACAACCTCAGGGTTTACTGGAGTCCAATTGTGCTGGTGCAACTCTCTCCATTTTCCACCATCACCCCAGTCACCCCCGCGGGTAGGAACGATGGTTTCGTCTGAAGAAATCTGACTGTTGTTAAAGTAGCCCCATAGTAAAGGACGCAAGTTTCCATAAGCGTTGACGAGTACAGAGTAGTAATCGCCTTCGCTTGAGAAGAAATTATCTGCGGTGATGTCCTCGTAGATTGTTTCTTCTAGATCAGTACAGCTCTGGAACGTAACTGTAGATACGGCGGCGGCTGCAATCAATGCGATTTTCGAAAATCTTTTCATTGTATTGATCTGTTTTAAATTATTTCAAGTTGAATTTCACGTTCAACGCAATAGTGCGTGCACGTGGGTAGTTCGTGTAATCAACACCTAATGAAGGTGCACCATTACCTGAAGCAGCGGTGTTCACTTCTGGATCGTATCCAGAGTAGTTCGTGAGCAACAATAAGTTCTGACCACTCAATCCTACTACAGCTGAATTTAACCACTGTGAACCTTTAACGTCTACATCGTAAGAGATGTTTAAGTTATCGAGGCGCAAGAAAGAAGCGTCTTCAATCCACTGAGAAGAATAGGTTGGAGTTGAAGTCAACATATCATCAGTGAAATCTAAGGCAGGAGCCAATAAGTTAATATTGGTGTTTAAGTTGTCAAGTGTAGTATACTCCATTGCAGTATTGTTGAATACAGAACCACCTTGCTGTCCGCGGAAGAACACGCTTGCGTTGAATTTTCCGAAGCGGAAAGTATTCAAGAAACCGTAAGTAAAGTCTGGTTGAGCCAAACCGATTACTTGAGCTTCATCGCTGTAGGTATTAGCCGAGGCATCGTACACAAGGCCGTAGAATGTTCCGTATGCTTCACCAACTACAAGTTTTTGAGCAAACGCACCTGATTGTCCAGCACCAGAAATGGCACCCGTAAGAATATCAGAGTTCGTTCCTAGGTCTTCGATCATCAATCTTGAACGTGATAAGTTGAAGCCAATATCCCAACCAAAGTCAGAAGTGCTCACCAAAGCATAGTTCAACATCAAATCGAAACCGGTGTTAGATGTAGCACCTACGTTTGCCAACAATGTTGGAGCAACAGAAGGAGCCGGTGCTGGAACAGTTAACAATAGGTCAGAAGTATTCTTTTGGAAAACATCCAAAGAACCGTAGAATTTACCATCGTTCAATTCCCAATCTAAACCTACGTTAGTAGAAGCTGTACTTTCCCAACGTAGACTTGGGTTAGCAGGGTTCAAGTAACCCGTACCTGAAGTTGGGGAACCTCCGATAACGGCATTAGAACCTGTTCCGATACGAGCAATACTTTGGTATTCACCAATTGCTTCGTTACCTACGACACCCCAACCGGCACGTAATTTAAGATCTGAAAAAGATTCTGGAACGAAGTCAAATTCAGACAAACGAAGTGCAGCAGCTAAAGATGGGAAAACCCCCCATTTGTTGTTCGCACCAAATTTAGAAGAACCATCGCGACGGACAGTACCGGTCAACATTAATTTGCCGCCGATATCATAGTTTGCACGAGTGTAGAAAGAAACGAGACGTGAAGCGCCACGGTAAGAGTACTTATCGCCCAATTGCGCGCGACCACCACCATCAAGGTTGTTGAAGCTGTAGTTATCAGTTACGAAGTCATAAGCAGTTGCGCCAAATCCTTCGTAATTGTTTTCTTGCCAAGAGTATCCTCCAATAAGGTTGAGCATATTACCGCCAACTTCTGCATCGTAATTTAAATACGTTTCCAAAACTTGAGACGATACCTGACCGAACTTCTGAGCGGCAATACCATTATCTGCAACACCGTAAGGCGTAGATTTGGGTAAGTATGTTTTACGAATCGTGTTGTACGTATCATAGCCTGTGTTCGCTGTAGCACTAAGACCTTCAACAAGATCTCCGAGGTCTAAGCGAGCAGTACCGTTCATGGTAATACCTGTAGTACGAGCAACATCATCAATTTCCAATGCAGCTTGAACTGGGTTACGAACAGAGTTAGAAACGAATGTGTAGTTTCCATCCGCGTCGTAAACAGGAAGCGTCGGGTTCATCTTCATCACGTTAGTGAAGATACCACCTTCGAAACCACCGGTTTGCTGGTAAGGAGTCAAGTTGTCGTCCTGCTGCGAAACGTTGATGTTTCCAGAGAGGGTCAACTTACCATCCAACGTTTTTTGATTCATAGATAAGCGACTCGTGAATCGCTCAGTACCTGAATTAATGACGATACCGTCTTGATCTAAATAACCTAGTGATAAACGGTAGTTACCTTCCGCTGAGCCACCTGATAATGATAAGTTGTGCTGTTGAGCAACACCCGTTTGGAATACTTCATCTTGCCAGTCTGTATCCGCGTTTCCTAGAGTGTTTCCTAGACCGAAGCGGTTTACCGCTGCACGGTATTCGTCAGCAGTCAATAGATCCAACTTCTTAGCAAGAGTAGAAGCACTTAATTGGTAGTTGTAATCAACTGCCATTGCGCTACCGCCTTTGCCCTTCTTAGTAGTGATCAAAACAACACCATTCGCACCACGTGCACCATAGATTGCAGTAGCAGAAGCATCCTTCAATACTGTAATCGACTCAATGTCGTTTGGATTTAAACGCGATAATGGGTTGCGTTGAGAACCGCCAGTTAAGCCCGTTCCACCAGGTAGGGTATTCGCTGATTGAATAGGCATACCGTCAATGACGTATAGCGGTTCATTGCTCGAAGAGATCGATGTACCACCGCGTACACGTACACTTACACCACCGCCAGGTTCACCGTTGGTAGGTGTGATTGTAATACCGGCAGCTTTACCTTGGATCAGCATCTCTGGAGAAGTAACTACACCACCGTTGAAATCCTCTGCACTAACTGATGCAGATGAACCGGTAAGGTCTTTCTTCTTTTGAGTTCCGTAACCAATAACGACCACTTCTTCCAATTGCTCAAACATTTCATCAGCTTGAGACATAGCGGAGTTCGCATCGCCTTCGCCTTCATTCTGCGCAAAAGCTGCTTGTGAACCAAGCAACAATACAGAACACCAAAGCGTCGTTGATGTGAAAACACGACGTAAATTTAGATTCATAATATTTGTGTTAACGATTAT
>CATAQZ010000093.1 GCA_949487015.1 Flavobacteriales bacterium UBA4585 | reverse complement strand
TGAGCAACGGCACCAATGGAAGCCATCGCCTCACCTCTGAACCCGCGCGTGGTAAGTTGAAACAGGTCGTCGGCGGATTTGATTTTAGAGGTGGCGTGCCTTAAAAAACAGTTTTTCGCATCCTCAGCATCCATGCCTGTGCCATTATCTGTAACGCTAATGCTCGTCTTGCCTGAATTTATCAAGGCTAAGGTAATCTTAGTAGCACCCGCATCAATACTGTTTTCCAACAGTTCTTTGACCACTGAGGCGGGGCGTTGAACCACTTCTCCTGCTGCGATTTGGTTAGCAACGTGATCAGGAAGTATACTAATGGTAGGCACTAGGCTAGGAATTTAACGGCAACAATGACAAGAACAACAAGGAATAAAAAGCTAAACAATAAACGCTTTCCGTAGCCTTCACTAGCGCCTGCGCTCCTTTTTCTTCGCAAGTCCCAATTCTCTCTTAATCGATCGCGGTATTTGTCCTTATTCTGAAAGGGAATATCATCTACGTCCTCGTTGCGCTCCAAGATTCTCAAACGATCTTTACGCTCGTCGTGAAATCTAGGTTGGTGTTGAAAACCGCGAGGTTGGCGTCGTTCAAATAGTCCCATATCTTTCTATATTCTCATCTCAAAGGTAAGAACCCCTTGGCACTTTATCGACCTATGGAAGTACGCTTTCTCAAAACCCTCTTTATAACCTTAACGCTGGCAATTTTCCCAGGTGAAGGACTTTATGCTCAATCGTTTAATGTGGATTCGGCGCTAAGCGTGATGACCCTTGAAGAAAAGATTGGCCAATTATTTATGGTCGCTGCCTACAGTAACAAGGGTGAAGAACACCAAGCAGAATTAGAAGCACTGGTCCGCGACTACCACATCGGAGGCGTTATCGTCATGCAAGGTGGACCTGAGCGTCAAAAGAAATTACTTCATCGACTTCAGGGGGCTGCGACCTTCCCGTTACTCGTGGGTCAAGATGCGGAATGGGGACAGGCCATGCGCCTTGACAGTACCTATAAATTTCCAACTTCACTTACTGTAGGGGCAGCTGGTGGGACAATTGATGCCTATGATTTGGGACAATCTTTGGCCGATGAGTGCAGTGCCGTAGGTGTGCATATGAGTTTCTCTCCAGTGCTCGATGTGAATACAAATCCCAGTAACCCTATTATTGGAGCCCGTTCATTTGGTTCTGATCCTGGGCGTGTGAATGCTATAGGGAAAGCGGTGATAGATGGAATTCAAGACCGAGGAGTACTGGCTTGCGGGAAGCATTTTCCTGGCCACGGAGATACCCATCAGGACAGCCACAAAACACTACCAAAGGTGGATAGAACGTTGGAAGAACTCATTGAAGTAGAATGGGTGCCCTTCAAGGGGGCCATTGAAGCAGGCGTGGGCGCCATTATGATTGCTCATCTGAATATCCCCTCCCTTGAGCCGTCGGGTAAACCGACCAGTCTTTCACGCAAGGTGATTCAAGAAATTCTAAGAGACAGTTGGGGATATGAAGGGTTAGTGATTACCGATGCTTTGAACATGAAAGGAGCTGCAGCTTTTGCGCCGCCTGGGGAGCTGGAGTTGGCTGCTTTTTCGGCGGGTAATGACGTGTTGTTGTTCCCTATGGATGTGCCCAAAGCAACGAAAGCTTTCCAGAATGCACTTGCAACAGACAAAATAACTGTGAAATCGCTGGATGAGCGCGTCAGAAGAATCTTAGTTGCAAAGTCAAATTGCCAGGCGTATGGGGATTGGATGGAAGCTCAAAAGGCCGCAGATCCCAAATTACTTAGCTCAGACCACGGACCCTTTGAAAGAGCAGATGCCAACCAAAGAGTTTCGTTTAATCTCATTCGAAATGCTGCGACGTTATTAGAAACTGGCAATACTTCTTTTCCAATTAAAAATCTAGAGCAAAACTTTCTTCACATTGCGATCGGCGATTTTGAATCTGCGGGAACAGTGAAGCAATACCTCGACCGCTACAAGGAAATGCCGCACCATCATGGGGTTGATGTAGACGATCGTGAAATGGCATCCAAAGATGCTTTTGTGGTCAGCTTTCATCAAAACGTAAAAAATCCGTGGAAGCGGTACAAATTGGAACCTTGGGAACAAGAATTCCTGAAGCGGTTATCCGCCACAGGCAAACCCGTTTATCTGCTTCATTTTGCAAATCCGTACGGAGTATTGACGTATCCTAACCTGGGTGAAAATGTGCGCATCTTGTTGCTTTATGAGAACGACGAATATGCGCAACTCCTGGCACCACAGTTTTTGTTTGGTGCAAGAAAAACGAAGGGCACCTTGCCCGTAGATCTCAACCAGTGGGGCGAAGTTGGTGATGGAGAACAGACTGAAGAGTTACTACGGCTAAAGTACGGTCTCCCTTTTGAGGTAGGCCTTGATGTGGGGCCCTTAAATCGCATCGATTCTACCGTTGAGTACGCCATTTCGGCAGGTGCTACGCCCGGTGCACAGGTTGTCATTGCCCGTCACGGGACTATAATCTATGATAAGGTTTTTGGTTCGCACACCTACGCAGAAACCGATCCTGTGGAATGGACCGATCTCTATGATATTGCTTCGGTCACAAAGATTACCGCGACACTTCCCGGAATTATGACGTGGTACGAAAAGCAGCCATTACTTTTAAAGTCGACCCTAGGCAATCATACAAATCGATTAAAAGGATCGGACAAAGAAAAATTGGTTTTCGAAGATGTCTTGGCACACCAAAGTGGCTTGCAGGCTTGGATTCCTTTTTATGCATCCACTATAGAAAACGATAGTATAAAGGCTTATTGGTACAGCGCTGTCCCTAAAGAGGGCTACAACGTAGTAGTTCCAGGTATGTATTTACGTTCGAACATACGCGATACCATGTTCGCAATGCTAGCGAAGAGCCCATTGGAAGGAGCCGCTGATTACCGCTATTCCGATTTGGGGTATTATTTGTTTCAAGAAATGCTCGAAGAACGATTCAATGAGCCCCTTGATAAGTGGGCGGCAAATACATTCTATGCCCCGCTGGGTGCACATCGATTAACCTACAATCCATTGGAAAACGGATTCTCGAGAGGTGAGATTATTCCGACTGAGATAGATGGTTACTGGCGCAATAGAACAGTCCATGGTACTGTTCACGATATGGGCGCTGCAATGATGAATGGGGTTGCGGGTCACGCAGGATTGTTTACCAATGCAAACGACTTAGCGAAAATGATGCAGATGTATTTAAATGGGGGCTATTATGGGGGCTATCGCTATTTTCAAGAACGAACGATAGAATTATTTAGTGGATGTGCGTTTTGCGAGTTAGAGAATAGGCGCGGTTTAGGGTTCGATCGTAAGCAGTTAGAAGATGGGCCAGGACCTAGTTGTACGTGTGCTTCTGAACAAAGTTTTGGTCATACGGGTTTTACTGGTACAATGGTGTGGATGGACCCTAAAGAGCAGC
>CATAQZ010000092.1 GCA_949487015.1 Flavobacteriales bacterium UBA4585 | reverse complement strand
TGTTCTGATAATAATCTTGCCATGATGCAATGCGTATATTAAGGCAACAAAGATAATTGCCTTTTGTAGCTTAGCAGTATGCGATTTAGCCGATTTTACCCTTTCCTGTTCGCGTTGTTCACAACCGCATTCTGTACCGCTCAGCCGTATTGGCAGAATGGGGATAGATTAGATTATATAGGCGGCTTCGCAACCGTTCAAGGTCAAGGGCAACAGATCGTTAACGCGCACCTGGATTTAGACCTAGGCGGAAGCCGATTTTTTACCCCAAAGTGGGCGATCGGTTCTGAAGCAAGCTTAAGCTGGGACCCGATGACGCAAAGCGCGAACGCCACCATGCGCGCGCAGTACCTTTTGCTGGGCCGTAGTGATATGCCCCACAGTTTGTTAGCGGATATTCATACGGGGTTAGGCTATCACACGAGCCAAACGTTGATGGGTACGAGTTTTTCTACGAGCGACGTAAAGCTGGGTTTGGGTTTGCAATATACCTGGTGGATTAGCCAAGGCGTCGGCGTGTATCTGTGGCCCCAGTGGTCAAGGACGAACGGCGGTCCCAGTGGATTGTGGGGCTGGCAGTTTGATGTTCCTATTGGCGTCCAGTGGAATTGGCACAAATAATCATGAGAAAAGTAGAATTTCAAGATATTGGAACCGTACGTTATGGTGCGGCTTGGGACTTTCAAACGAAGTTGTTTGAGCGAACGGTCGATCAAAAATTGGTCAATCGCAAAACGCCAGAAAACGCTGAAGAGACCACCGACCACCTCATTTTTGTGGAACATCCACCCGTTTTTACGCTGGGGAAAAGTGGAAAGGAAGCGCACCTTCTCGTGGACGAGAAACGCTTGAAAGAGGAAGGAATAGATTACTACCCAGTAAATCGTGGAGGCGATATTACATATCACGGGCCAGGCCAGATTGTCGGGTATCCTATATTAGATCTCGATCATTACTTCACCGACATTCATAAATACCTCCGATACCTAGAAGACGTCGTCATTAAAACACTTGCTGAATACGGCTTGACCGCTGGAAGATCCGAAGGAGAAACGGGTGTTTGGTTAGATGCCGGCACGCCACTTGCTCGTAAAATTTGTGCCATGGGTGTCAAAGCGTCAAGGTGGACCACGATGCACGGTTTTGCCTTCAATATTAATACGTCTCTTAAGCATTTTGGCTTGATCGTCCCCTGCGGCATTAGCGACAAGCCGGTGACTTCGCTTCATTTAGAATTGGGTCGCGAGGTCGATCTAGAAGAGGTCAAGGACCATCTAAAGAAGCATTTTGTAGACCAATTCGGTTGCACCCTAGTGCCAACCACAACCCCTTATACCTATGAAAACAGCTAAGCGCGTACTTTCCGTACTCATTATTCTTTTTCTGGCGCTAAAATTCTCGCCCTACGGTTATTTAATCAAAGGAGTGAAAGGCGCCTATTTCGACGGACATACTTCCGCACACATTTATGACCGCAAGCATTTTGACCAGCGTGAAATCCCGGTGTTTAATGCAACTCCTCTGCCCGTTTCTAAAACAACGAAGCGTGTTTTAGATGCAGAGACGCGTGAAAAAATGGAGATCTATAAAACGGCTGGACTAGTAGTCGTAGAGGAGGATGAGATCGTCTTGGAGGAGTACTGGAATGCGCATGAACCCTCAACAATGAGCAATAGTTTTTCTATGGCGAAGAGCATTATTACGATGTTGGTGCAGATTGCAGTTCAGGACGGTTATATCGATTCTTGGGACGACCCTATTACAAAATACATCCCGGAATATGAGATTCCGGAAGGTATCGC
>CATAQZ010000091.1 GCA_949487015.1 Flavobacteriales bacterium UBA4585 | reverse complement strand
GTCCGTTCTCCGAAGTAGTTGTCGCAACTGCTTAGTAGTACCCCCATACTTAGGATGAAAAATATGCCTAAGGTTCTTACCATGTGAGTGGTTTTATTTTAATTCCTATCGTGCCTTGGTACTGGTTGTACGGTGTAGGTTGTGCCCCTACGCCCCATTCTACAGGCCATCCTTTTACCATGGTTTTCATTCCGAAACCCATCCAAGGAAGCGCTTTTTGACTTCCGATCTGGTAACCGACTGCTCCCCATAATTGTGAACGCCATTGGTATTTTAATCCGCCTGCATAAAACTCGGCATTATCTGTTGGGTGGTTCAGTTGCAGGCTCGGGGTAAGGCTGTGGTCGCCCTTTTTCCAAGCCGTCCATTGAATACCCATAGAGAACATTTGAGGCGTAGCCGCTAAAGCCGATTCTTGACCTACAGGCAGGTTGCTCAACGGGGTGTTGGGGCCAAAATTGGTCAGGGCAGCAGCGAATTGAAGGTCTGCGATGTCCAATTTATATAAGAAGCCTAAATCGAGGTACACGTTATGCGCTCTGTAGACACCTAGTTGTTCTAAACCGTATTTGAGTTGAACTCCAGCATGGAAGTATTCACTGAAGGCCTGGCTTACACCTAACCCGACACAGGTAAGCGCCGCTGAGGTAGTGGCACCGGTGCCTTCCGGTTGCCAAACCGTTCTTTCGAGGATGGATCCTGTACTAAGACTGTTGAGCGTGAGGGCAATATGCTGGCCGTTTTCTCGTGCTTTAGTGAGTGCAACAAAATCGTGATTGATGCCACCGCCTAAAGCTCTGTTCGCAGAAAAAACACCTTGCTGATTACCACCGCTGATCAGCGCAGGGTTGATTAGGGCACCGAAGCTGTGATCGGTCATGGCTAAGCTTGCACCACCAACTCCTGTGCTCGCCGGGTCGATTGGAAGTTTTAAGAAGGTGAAGGCGCTAAGTCCAGCACGTTCCTCGCCGTAGGTAGGTAATAATTGGGCCGTAGCACCAAAATTTAGGAGCAAACCAATGACCAGCGGTATGTAAAAGTAACGTCTTACCATTTGATTTGAATTCCTGCTAAAATTTGTGTCGGAGCGGAGTACCGTGCCGGATTTCTCGGATCGGTACCGGTCTCTTGTGGGCCATTAAATTCTGGACGCGGATCGCGCCAAGTCAGCGGAACATCGTCGCCATATTCATAGGCGCGGCCTGTAATAGGGTTGACCAATTGGGCATTTCGACGTCCAGTAATGTTCATCACCTCAAGGTTCAATAGAATGCCGCCTGTACCGAATTTAACGAGCGCGTAGGAAGCCTTTCCGTTTATTCCGAACCAGTAGGCACCACGTTCCCTCAGGTAATTTGCATTATCAACGCGGTATTGCGGACGACCCAGGTCGTTGTATCCTTCTAAAATTTGAGGAGTGTAACGGTATCCAGAAGTGTACTGGGCATTGAGCGATGCGCGGAACTTACTGCTGTCGTTTTGAAAGCTGATTCCTGCATTGAATTTCCATGGCCTATCCCAAGCTAAGAATTGCTCTTGCGTAAGTGGTACTTCACCGGTTTGGGCAATCTGAAGTGCACTTTCCCGCGCACTATTTGACTTTCCGCGAGCTTGTTGGTACGAGCCGTTGAAGAATGAGGAAAAGGAGTTGTTTAACCGAGCATTCAATTGAGTTTCTACACCAATTATTTTAGCATAGTCTTGATTGATATACATGGTCTTAGTCACAGGACGACCGGTGGCATCCGTCGTAATAACGCGACGCGAAACGATGTAATCGAAGCGGTTGTTATTGAACGCGTTGATGGTCCAGCCAATGCGACTCCCTACTAAAGTTTTGTACCCGACTTCATAGGAGATGTTTACCTCGGGGTTGAGGTTGGGGTTACCTAGGGAAGATAAGAAACTGCGGTCCTGGTATTGCGGATCAAGACCCGCATACATGAAACGTGGGTGTGGCATTCGCATGCTGTGCCCGTAATTAAAGTAGAGAACATTATTCTCAGTGACGGGGAAACTCACATTTAAGCGGGGAAGTAGACGAACTTTCCAGCTCAAACCTCCGGCATTGAACGAGTTTTCGTTGTATGCTTCGCGGATTGCAGGGAGGACGGGCGAGGAAGAATCGGCCACCGCGTTATCTGCAAATTTTCCGGGGGCCCAATAGTTGAATCGCATGCCCAAAGTAGCTTTTACGCCTTTGTATTCTATTCTGTCTTGAGCAAAGAGTCCTCCTTTTTGTGGACTTACTTTCCAGATATCATTGCTTGAACCAATGGATACTGACGGGGTGGTAGTGCTGTCGTTTAAAACGATGGGTGCACCTACCCAAGGACGGTATACGTCGACCCACTGGTATTCTGTCAATGCGTGCTCTATTCCACCACTAATGGTGTGAATGGAATTGGGCTGGAAGGTCAATTTCCCTTTGAATGTATTTTCTGCAGCGTAATGATCGTGCCATATGGGCGTTATACCGCCATTGTTAACCAATCCGTTTCCTGGGATGAGGTAATAATTACCATAAGGATCATTCGGGTTAAAGACAGTAAGGTTACCGGTGAAGATGTAGGCTTCATCATAAATCTGATCGACCGTTTCTGCCCGGAATGGACGACCGTTGGCATCTGCTCTAAGGTTGGTGAAGAGTCTACCGGCACTCACGGTTAGGCCAGTTTTTGCGTTGATGCGTTTGTTCCAACCCAGTACGGTGAGGTTACTGTGGTGGGTGTAGGTTGTTGCGTTATCTAGATTGTTGCTTCTGTCGTATTGAAAACCGGGTGTCAGTAGTGCATCGAATCCGACGATTTGTAGCGTTCGTGAATTTTGATTCACCTTGAGGCTGTGGCTGTTGGTTAACGTCAACTTTCCTACAGTTTTGTCCGCATAACTTAATTTCACGGTGTGGGTATAATCATTGCTTTGACGCGGTGCCCAAAACTCGGGTTGATCAGGGAATAAACTCGATTTTAGCTGAGTTGCAGTGGACCCAAAATAATGATCCGTCCATTGGCCACGAGCGGTGGTAAAGAGACGTAGCTTCTTCTTAGTAAATGGTACTGGAGTACTAACTGTGACCTCGAGTTCATCCGTGTTGAAGGAGGTAGCGTCGACCACCTGATCTGTTTGATAATTCAAACTCCAACTGAATTTTTCACCGCCCTCTTTAATACGTGTATTAATAATACCGGCTGAACCACCACCGTATTCGGCGCTTGCACCACCGGTCATCAGATTAAGTGAGCCTACGGAAGAGGAACTGACACTCACTCCGCC
>CATAQZ010000090.1 GCA_949487015.1 Flavobacteriales bacterium UBA4585 | reverse complement strand
GAATATTTAGATGCGAATCCTGCAGAGCGCAATGCACTCGATGGAAGCATTACATTTAAATTCGGAATGAGTTTAGGTTTCTTCGAGCAATAAGTTCGGCACAGCCTTTGAACCATATATAGGGCCCTCCAAAAGAGTGGCCCTTTTTTGACCTTAAGTGACAGCATGACGCAGAATTTAAGGCAAACCCTTAATTGATTTGAATGAATATGGACACATTGTCACTTAGCGATATCATTAGTGAAAGCACGGAATTTATTCCATTAATGACTTCTGATGAAGAGGTTGAAATTCAAGATGACCAGCTTCCAGAATTACTTCCAATACTCCCGCTGCGTAATACGGTGATTTTCCCGGGTGTAGTTGCTCCCATAACCGCTGGTCGCGATAAAAGTCTGCGATTGATTAAGAGCATCAAAGAAGATCAGAAGTTTGTTGGGATGATTGCTCAGCGCGACAGCGATACTGAAGATCCAGGCCAAGCTGAGGTATTTCCAACAGGAACCTTGGCGCAAATTGTGAAAAGTTTTAAAATGCCCGACGGTAATACTACGATCATCATTCAGGGTAAAAAACGCTTTAGAATTTTGGAGTGGGTGGAGACTGAGCCTTACAATATGGCGAAGGTTGAATTTCTACCGGAGTTTGTTCCAGCGGAGGATGATGCGGAATTCACCGTACTCATGGACTCTATAAAGGATATTGCAGCTCGATTAATTCAAGAGAGTCCGCACATTCCTAGTGAGGCGCAAACGGCATTGGATAATATCAAGAGCAATACGTTTCTACTCAATTTTATTGCATCGAATAGTAGCATGAATCTCGAAAAGAAGCAAGAGGTTCTTGAGTTAGATTCGTTGAAAGATAGGGCTGTGAAGGTTTTGGAAGGATTGAATCTAGAACTGAAAATGCTTGAGGTAAAGAATGAAATTCACGATAAAGTAAAGCACGAATTCGATCAGCAGCAACGCGAATATTTCCTACACCAACAGATGAAGACCATTCAAGAAGAATTGGGAGGGAATAGTAGTGAAGGTGATATCGAAGAAATGCGTCAAAAGTCTAAGGGAAAAACTTGGGACGAAAAGACCGCAGAACATTTTGAAAAAGAGTTGCGCAAGCTGCAACGGTTGAATCCGCAGATGCCGGAATTTGCCATCCAGCGAAACTATTTAGAGTTCATGCTGGACTTGCCTTTCGAGAGCAAAGGCGGTGCAAGTATAAATCTGAAATCGGCTCAAAAGGCGCTTGATAACGATCATTACGGTCTGGAAAAAGTGAAAGAACGCATCTTGGAGCATCTTGCTGTTCTCAAGCTTAAGGGAGATATGAAAAGCCCTATTCTTTGTTTAGCGGGGCCTCCTGGAGTAGGTAAAACTTCATTAGGTAAGTCCATAGCAGAGGCCTTAGGTCGTCCTTATGTGCGTATGTCCTTAGGTGGGCTTCGTGATGAAGCAGAAATTCGCGGACATCGAAAAACGTATATAGGCGCCATGCCGGGTCGTGTGCTTCAGAATATGAAAAAGGCAGGTTCTAATGATCCTGTATTCATATTGGATGAGATTGATAAACTGAGCTATGGGGTAGGTGGTGATCCGTCATCATCTATGCTAGAAGTGCTCGATCCGGAACAGAACAATAGTTTCTACGACAACTATTTGGAAATGGGTTATGACCTGAGTAAGGTCTTTTTTATCGCTACTGCGAATAACCTAGGCGCAATCCAACCAGCGTTATTAGACCGCATGGAGATCATTGACGTATCAGGCTATACAACGGACGAAAAAGTCGAGATTGCAAAACGTCATTTAGTACCGAAGCAGCTTGAAAATCATGGATTAACGAAGGACCAATTCAGTATTGGAAAGCCCGAATTAAAGGCAGTCGTAGAAGGCTATACTCGTGAAAGCGGCGTTCGTTCGTTAGACAAAAAAGTGGCAAAACTCATTCGTCACACTGCAAAGGACATCGCCATGGGTGATGCGGAGGTCGTCAAAATTGCGAAAGATTCCATCGGTACCATACTCGGCCCTTCTAGAGAACGTGATAGTTATGAAGGGAACCACCATGCGGGAGTAGTCACTGGATTGGCTTGGACCCCTGTAGGTGGTGATATTTTATTTATCGAAAGCTCTATTAGTACCGGCAGTGGAAAAGTTATCGTTACAGGGAATCTAGGCGATGTGATGAAGGAGAGTGCAACTATTGCACTGGCGTATTTAAAAAGCAATGCAGAAGAACTAGGCATTGATCCTAAACTTTTCACGTCGTATGATATAAACATTCACGTACCTCAAGGTGCCATACCTAAAGACGGTCCATCGGCTGGGATTACCCTGCTTACGGCATTGACGAGTTTGTTTACCCAGAAACGTGTTGCCGCAAAACTTGCAATGACTGGAGAAATTACCCTTCGCGGAAAGGTGTTGCCTGTAGGGGGGATAAAAGAAAAAATCCTAGCAGCGAAGCGTGCAAAGATTACGACAATCATTCTTTGCGATAAGAACCGTAAGGACATCGAGGAAATTGAGGCACATTATTTAAAAGGAATGACGTTCCATTACGTTGGTGAAATGCGAGAAGTTTTGGATTTAGCTATCTTAGACCAGAAGGTAAAAAATGCAAAGAAGCTAGTACCTGTGGAAGTTAAAAAGTCTTGATAAGAGCCCTTGTTATAACTGTTTTTTGGAGTTCGCTGGCCCTTGCGCAAAGCGGAGGGTCCGGTGTGTTTTCTTTTCTAGACAGGAGTGTTTTTGCTGGGAGCTCTGCTCTAGGTAATACATCCTACATCAACCCTGGTCCTGTAGGCGCCTTTGCGGTTCAAAATCCGCTGCTGTTGAATGATAGCACGTTGTTTCAACTTGAGATGAGTGCAGCGACACTTGGCGAAGGCATTCAGTTACTTCAGGGCAGTTATGGTTTTAAGATTAAAGGACATCCGGTAATCGCGGCTGCACAGACCATTCAGTATGGGGAGTTTACCGCTACAGATGTATGGGGGAATAATCTAGGGGTGTTCTATGCCGGAGATATTGCATTGTCCCTAGGAACATCATTGGTAGAATGGCGTAACTGGCGCTTTGGGATGACCGGTAAGTTAGTAAATGGAACCTATGAAAGTTACCAGAGCTGGGCTGTGGCAATGGATCTTCAGGCTATGACGCGCTTGGAGAGCGGATTAGATGTTGCTGTGTTGTTAAAGAATACGGGTAGACAATTGTCCACTTTTGCCGGAACAAGAGAAGCACTTCCCTTAAACTTATTGGTCGCTTTTGGACAAAAATTAGAGTATGCTCCGTTCCGTTGGGCTTTAGTACTAGACCAATTGAACCGACCTAATTTGGGCTACGACGATCCTAATCTTGTGACGGTAGATCCGGTTACGGGCGAGACGACGCAGGGTACTCAGTCGTTATTGAATCTGGGGCTACGTCACTTAAACGGCTCTTTAGAATTTCTTCCCACACAACGCTTGCATATTATGGCGGGATATAGCTTTAGACGGCAGTTTGAGATGGCCTTATCAGACCGTAGAACAAGTGGCGGCTTTACATTGGGTGCATCCGTTTATTTTTCCAAATTCCAGTTGCATTTTGCCAATGAATTGCGCAGTGTTGCTGGGCGTATGAATACCCTATCTTTAAACCTGAATTTATAATTATTCCTTCATGACCAAGCCGCTCACAATTGCCATTGATGGACACAGCTCGACCGGAAAAAGTACGCTTGCAAAGGCGCTTGCAAAATCCATGGGGTACGTCTATG
>CATAQZ010000089.1 GCA_949487015.1 Flavobacteriales bacterium UBA4585 | reverse complement strand
TAGCAATGTCTTTGGCGCCTTTAGCGATCAAATTTCCAATTACCCTTTTGCATCCTTCTGTAGTTGAAAAAAGCTATCCTGATTTTTGGCACCATTGGGCGCAATTGGTCTAAAGCAGTTGCGTACCGCCATTCCATACTAAAGCCCTCTTTAAACTGTTCGGTAAAATCGTAGGAAAGGCTCGTACTCCATTTGCCTGTATTGGCTTTGAAATGGTATCCAAAAAAATCGTCATATACACTTTTAGCACCGATAAAACCAGTGGCGACGGGCACGGATAGCCATATTGGGGCTGTTTCCGCATGCACCCAGCCCACAGCGCTTTGAAGTTGCCAATCTCCAATTCTTTTAGAGGAACGTATCGACCCGCCGTAGGTCCCATCGTGGAAGTGCAAATCCACAGCGCGGTGCTCCCAGGGTAAGCTCAATCGGTGACGCAGGGTGCCTTCATCTGAAGCTACACATTGATAGCGTAAAAATTCACCTTGCCAATTCCCTTTAAACCGACCCTCAAACAACTGCAAGGACCATTGTCCTCGGGAATCCCGCCATTGCATACTAAGGGCAGTATGCAACCGCTCTTCTTTTCGGTGCAGATAGCTCTCAAACAGTAAGTCGTCTCGCCACCAATTCCACCCCAAGGCTTGTTCCTTTGTCGTAAACTCTCCAAACCAACGATGCGACTTCCACTGCCTTTTAAAATAGACGGTACCCGCTCCATGTATCTGGCCGAAACCTAAGGTACACTCGTGTCCCGTATATTCAACAGCACCGATTACACCCGTCATTTCATCTAGGCTGATATAAACGCGTCCATTTTCGAATTGACTAGATGCGCCAAATCCATTTCTGACCGCTCCATATGTACTGATAGTACCCCGTAACCCTTGACCGAACCGCTCGCGAGAACCACTGGACCCAAAACCATTACTACCACTCAGTAAGCCCTCTCCAAGTAGCAACGTATGTGCACCTATAAGCCATTTTGATTTTACGACTCCCTTATGTGTTGCGCCGAAAAAGGTTATGGGTTTAGATGGGTTGTATTTTCCGTCTGTTATGCTCAACTCTTTTAGCCCACCCCATTCAAAACGCCCGTGGTTTCCAGTGAACTTTGTTTTTGTTTGAAGCCCGTTACGAAGGCTACCGCTGAAAATCAGTTGGTTCTTATTCCTTTTGGGTCTTTCTCGCGAGAAGGGTAACTTTTCCGCTAAATCCCGAATTTCCTGTTTTGTCAATCCAGGTAATCCAACGAGTTCTATGGGGTCAATGATGTGACCCATATATTCCCTATACTCAACAATAGCGTACACTGCTTCTTTGCTCAGTCCGAACCATTGCCAAAGCCACTCCGGCGGACAATTATTAACGGTCAATGTGTCTAAGACAGTGGTTCTCGCTGGCGTCCATTCTTCTAAAAAAGACTGACCGCAGAGTACATTACAACAGAATATATACCACCACCATCTCATGGTACATAGTCTAATGTTGCACTACCAAGCAGCCGGGTATTTCCTATTAACGCACTAATAGTAAAGCGGTCTTTCATCCAATGAAAGCCCATTGCCGTATAAGCCCCTTGTTGCACCCAAAACAAACCAACCTCCTCGTGTGTATAACTTAGCTGAGCGTATAGTGCGGCCGGAAGAAGCTCGTCTCGGCACCACCCAGCGGCGACAGACCATTCTTTGGATATAAAATAAAACTGCTCTGCACGGGCAATGAACTGCCCGCGGTCGTATCCTGCAGTCACTCGTAAAACGCTTTGCGCATCCGGTACATAGGAAGCGATGACATGAACAATAGGATCGAAGTATGAACTCAGGTTTTCAAGTGATGTATATCTACCGCCTAAACTACTTTCCAGCGTAAGGTTTTCTGTCAATGAAATAGGTGTACCTAGGAGTAGACTGTATTGCGAGTAGGCGTCTAGATGGGCGATATCAATAATCGCTTTGCCCTTGTCGTGAAAAATTCCTGCGGTTGCGCCGTGATGCGAAAGACCGAAACTGCGCATAGCCACATGAGTTTGAGCTTCACACGGCCAAAACTGAAGCGGCGTATAGATGAGATAGTAGTAGAGCGCAATATTCGTAAGCATCGTTGGGTGAGTTTCCCAATAAAATGCTTCTACGAGTGGCTAAAATCAAATTTTGTCAGCAACTAAAAGTTGCGAACGATTTAATAGTAATTGACCAATTTCAATCTAAAAATTAACGGCGAATATTCAGGAACTGTACTTGCACCTTTTTCCCCGTAACCTAGGGTTGATGGAAAAACTACAACAGCGGTTCCGCCCTCTCCTGCAATCTGAAGTCCTTGCTGAAATCCTTGAACTAACATTGGCATGGAGACATGGCTAGATGCGTACCAACCGTTTGAAAATATCGTACTATCTAAGAGATAGCCAACGTGTTTAAAGCTTACCTCATTGGTACTATCCGGTATACGATTCACATTCCCGGAGTCAAGAACATGGTAAAACAACCCAGATGGGGTCTCTGTAAAATCAAGTCCGGTCGTCGCTATATAATTTTCAATCTCTGCAATCTCGCGGTTAAATCGTGCCTCATCAGTAGTACAGGTCACAAAAAGAAGGAGTAGGAGTAAGAAGGGTATTGTTTTTTTCATTCTTCAAAAGTAATGTAGTTTTTCGTGAATACCATTCCATCTCCTTTCGCTAACATTGTGTTATGAAAGGATTCTTTTTTTCCATTGGCGTTTTATTCGCAGCTTCT
>CATAQZ010000088.1 GCA_949487015.1 Flavobacteriales bacterium UBA4585 | reverse complement strand
GCAGCGTTGTTGATGATCTGATCGATCGCCACCATCGAGAAGTTGAAGGTCATGAATTCCACGATAGGACGCAATCCATTCATTGCTGCACCCACTGAAATTCCTGCAAAACCTAATTCTGCAATAGGCGTGTCTAAAACACGCTTTGGACCAAATTCGTCCAACATACCTTTAGATGCTTTGTAGGCACCGTTGTACTCCGCAACCTCTTCGCCCATCAAAAAGATGTTATCATCGCGGCGCATTTCTTCGGTCATGGCCTCACAAACGGCCTCTCTAAACTGAATTGTTTTCATAAATCTTGATGTAGTAGGCGGCAAATATAAGGTGCAAAGAGGACCTAGCGCACCCTTTCGCTGGCTGGAGCGCCAATTTTTTAGAGGATCGTTACGCATTCCTTAAAAATCAGCCCAATTCTTAAAAAACTAACGGACTTTATCTCCTTCCGGTTAGAGAAAAGATAAAAGCGCAAATCGGACGACTTTTCTTTGGAATTATTATGCATGCATAGTAAATTTAGGGTCAAATAATTAAGGATATCTTATATGAACCTATTAGTTTGTATTAGCCACGTGCCCGATACCACTGCGAAAATCAACTTTGACGCGGCGGGAACAGCACTGGATGCCACCGGGGTCCAATTCGTCATTAATCCATACGACGAATTCAGCTTGACCAAAGCTTTGCACCTTAAGGAAGCCCACGGCGGTACCATCACCGTACTCAATGTCGGTGGACCCGAAACTGAACCAACCCTTAGAAAAGCCCTTGCTATCGGTGCCGATCAAGCCATACGTATTAACGCCACCCCTACGGACGCTATCACAGTAGCCAAAGAACTCAAGAACCACATTGCGGCGAATGCGTATGATTTGATTTTGTGCGGTCAAGAGAGTATCGACTATAATGGACAACAAGTACCTGCGATGCTCGCAGCGTTGTTGAACCTACCATTTGTCAATGCTTGCGTCGATCTTACGATTGACGGCTCTGCAGCCACGGCAACCGGCGAAATTGACGGTGGACATTCCACGTACGCCGGTGCCCTACCGATGGTTATTGGTGGTAAAAAAGGACTGGTAGAAGAAAAAGACCTCCGTATCCCTAACATGCGCGGTATTATGACGGCTCGATCAAAGCCACTACAGGTTTTAGAAGCCACAGAGAATGACGCAGCGACACGAGCGGCTAAGTTTGTGAAGCCTGCGGCTAAGTCAGCGGTAAAATTGGTCGACAGTGTTGACGAATTGGTCCATTTATTACACAACGAGGCGAAAGCCATTTAATTCCAAGTCTTATGTCAATTATTGTATTTGTAGAAGATTGGAATAACCAATTCAAAAAAGCTTCATTCGAAGCTGTTTCGTATGCGAAATCGTGGGCTGAACTGGCAGGAACTACTGTTACCGCAGTTACTAGCAGCGGTGCCACAAATCCGGCGGCTTTAGCTGCCTTCGGTGCTGACAGAATTTTGACTACCACACTTGCTGCAACCCCCTTCGGAATGGCACAGCAATTAGCGACTATAACGGCGGGTTCTGCAGGTATGGTTATCGCAGGAACGAGTTTAGGCCGTTCTATTGCTCCAGCCCTTGCTGCATTGAGCGGCGGTGCCTTGAGTACCAACACAACAGCTACGCCGAGCAGCGTGTCTCCAGTAACTGTTGAACGTGGAGCATTCAGTTCAAAAGGGATTGAAACGATCGAACTCATAAGCGGACTTCCCATGGTTTCCTTTGTACCGAACAGTGTGGGTATTCAAGAACGCCCAGGAGAAGGCCTTGTAGAGAATCTAGATGCTACGGGTACCGATTTGCTCAGCGTAACAGAGCAGTCAATAGCCTCCGGTAAAGTCGCTTTACCTGAAGCAGAGGTTGTTGTTAGTGCAGGGAGAGGCCTTAAAGGCCCAGAAAACTGGTCCATGATTGAGGAGCTTGCTTCCGTTTTAGGAGCAGCGACAGCCTGTTCAAAACCAGTAAGCGATATCGGTTGGAGACCCCATAGTGAACACGTGGGTCAAACAGGTATCCAAGTCAACCCGAATCTGTATATTGCGATAGGAATTTCTGGCGCTATCCAGCACCTTGCTGGGGTTAGTGCATCAAAGACTATTGTCGTAGTGAACACAGACGCTGAAGCCCCGTTTTTTAAGGCTGCAGATTACGGTATTGTAGGTGATGCATTTGAAGTCGTTCCCCAATTGGTGAACGCAATGCGCGCCTTCAAGGCCGGACAATAAATGCAACACATAGAACTCACTGTTAAGGGATTATCCTACAGTCAAGGTAAATCAGGAGCTTACGCACTCATTCTAGCCGAAACCGGTGAAGGAGGCCGTAAGCTTCCTGTCGTTATAGGCGGCGCTGAAGCCCAAAGCATCGCTGTAGCCATGGAAAAGTCTGTAGCGCCGCCACGGCCGCTTACCCACGATACATGGAAAAACATGCTTAATGAGTTAGGTGTCGCCTTAGATAAAATTGTTATCCACAGATTAGTAAATGGTGTTTTCTACGCGAGTTTATATACGGTTGATGCAGCCGGTACACCTCACGTTTTTGATTCGCGTCCTTCCGACGCTGTGGCTTTAGCCGTGCGCTTTGAATGTCCCATTTTCGCCACGCCAGAAATTATGGAACATGCGGGAATCACTGATAAGGAAGAATCAAGAGCAGATGCCGACTCTATGGAGGAAGATCATGATATCGACCATCCAGAAGTTGCGCAAGAAGAATCTAGAGAAGAATTAGAGCTGCTGCTATCTGAAGCAGTAGAAAATGAAGATTACGAATTGGCCGCGCGTTTGCGCGATAAGTTGAGCAAGCTATGATGATCCTTAGAAGTTTATTGGGAATCGCGGTACTTACCGCCGTTTTATGGCTGTTTAGTTCGAACAAGCGCAAAGTGAATTGGGCGATGGTTGGGAAAGGACTGCTCTTGCAATTCGTGCTCGCCTTAGCCGTGTTAAAAGTCCCCGGGGTCTCGTGGGCCTTTGAAAAATTTAGCCTTGTCGCAGTTACATTGCTTGATTTTACGCGTGAAGGATCGACCTTCCTCTTCGGGTCCCTAATTACGGAAACAGACAACTTCGGATATCTTTTTGCATTCCAAGTTCTACCCACTGTCATCTTTTTCTCAGCAGTTACATCGCTACTTTACTATTACGGTATTCTTCAGCGTGTGGTTAAAGCCATGGCATGGGTCATGCGGAAAACGTTAAAACTCTCCGGTGCAGAGTCATTAGCCGCTGCTGGAAACATCTTTATCGGTCAAACCGAAGCGCCGCTTTTGGTGAAGCCTTATATCGCGGGAATGAGCCGTTCAGAATTACTCAGTTTAATGAGCGGCGGTATGGCGACCATAGCGGGTGGTGTACTTGCTGCATACATTGGCTATCTGGGTGGCGATACCCCTGAGGGCCAATTATTCTTTGCCAAACACCTACTCACCGCCTCCGTACTTAGTGCTCCTGCTGCAATCATTAGCGCAAAAATTCTCCTGCCCGAAACGGAAGATGTCATTGAAGTGGCAGAAATCAGCTCAGCAGATATGGGGTCTAATGCCCTTGACGCTATTTCCAACGGGACAACACAAGGGGTGAAATTAGCCGTGAATGTAGGCGCCATGCTCTTGGTTTTTACAGCAATCGTATACGGTGCCAATTACATTTTTGTCGAAAGTATTGGATCATGGACCGGCCTCAACGCTTGGGCTGCAGAAGTAACCAACGGTCGCTATGACTCCTTCTCCCTTCAATTCATCATGGGCGGTCTCTTAAGCCCCATCGCTTGGATTCTAGGTGTACCGGCTGCAGACCTAATGCTCGTAGGCCAGCTGCTCGGAGAAAAAACCATCCTAAATGAGTTCTACGCTTACGTCAGTTTAACTGAAATGAAAAACGAAGGCCTCTTCACTTCAGAACGCAGTGTGATTCTTTCAACATATATGCTTTGTGGTTTTGCAAACATTGCAAGCATCGGTATACAAATTGGAGGAATTGGAGTATTGGCACCAAGCCGCAGAAAAGACCTAAGCGAGTTGAGTATTAAAGCGCTTATCGCAGGAACAGTTGCCTCTTTATATACTGCAGCTATTGTTGGATTAATGATTTAAAAACTATGGATAACGCCATCGATAAAATCATCCTTGGTGTGGATCCAGGTACCGTAGTCATGGGGTACAGTGTCGTGCACATTATAAAAGGTAAGGTGCATCCCGTATTGATGGATATCATCAAACTCAACACAAAATTGGACCATTACACCAGACTCGCAACAATATTTGATGAATTAAGCGCCGTCGTCGAGCAACACAAGCCTGATGAAATGGCTTTGGAGGCACCTTTCTTTGGTAAAAACGTACAATCCATGCTAAAATTAGGACGCGCACAAGGTGTTTGTATGGCTACAGCCCTTTCTAAGAAAATTCCTGTTTTCGAATACAGTCCTAGACTTGTAAAACAGAGTATAGTGGGTAATGGTAACGCAAGTAAAGAACAGGTCAGCGGTATGCTACAGGCCATGTTCCCAGGCATAGAACATAATTATCTAGATGCATTTGACGCACTAGCGGTAGCTGCTTGTCATCACAGCCAAACCACTGGTATTAGCGCTCCAAAACACGGCAGTGGTGCAACGAAATCTAAATCTAAAAAGGGGCGTAGCAGTAGCTGGGACCAATTTATCCAACAGAATCCAGAGCGTCTGAAATAGACGCGCGTATCGCCTCCATCTCATCTGCGCTTAACACCAACGGGGTGTTCGAAAAGCTTAATTCATGCTCAGCATCTATAGGTACTAGATGCAAATGTGCATGAGGCACCTCCATACCTAAAACCATTGAACCTACGCGTTTACACGGTACCGATGCTTTCAAAGCGCGCGCAACATGACGAGCGAATTCCATAAGACTCGCATATTCTTCCGCAGGCAGCTCATACAACTCATCCACCTCCAACTTTGGAACACACAAGACGTGACCACGCTTTAACGGACGTATATCAAGAAAGGCAATGTTTGAAGCATTCTCCCCCACTTTGTAACAAGGAATTTCACCATTGATGATCTTTGTAAAGATGCTTGCCATTGCTCGCTGAATTATGCAGAGGTAATCTCTAATATCTCGAAACTCATGACACCGCGAGGCACTTGAATTTCAGCAATCTCACCGATTTTCTTACCCAATAGTCCTTTGCCTATGGGACTCGATACTGAAATCTTACTTTTCTTTATATCTGCTTCTTTCTCTGCAACTAAACTGTACACCATCGTAGCACCGTTGGTGACATTTTTTAATTTCACCTTCGTCAATACACCGACCTTTGAAAGGTCAAGATTCTCAGTGTCTAAAACACGAGCACCAGCGAGCGTATCTTCCAACTTTGAAATTTTCATCTCAAGCATGCCTTGCGCCTCTTTCGCCGCATCGTATTCTGCGTTTTCACTTAAATCTCCCTTATCTCTTGCTTCTCCTATCTGCTGCGAGATTTTAGGGCGCTCCACATTCTTCATGTGTTCCAATTCCGCCTTAAGCTTCTTAAGCCCTTCTGCTGTGTAATAACTTACTGATGACATAGCTAATGGTATTACTAAAAAAGAGGCCATAATGGCCTCTCTTGTTAGGTACAAAGTTAGTTTTTTCTACTATAAGTTGATGCGAACACCAATAGAATGAATACCTCCGAATGCCGACGTAGTTCCGCGGTACGAATAATCAATAGCGAAACTACCTTCATCACTTGTTGGAACATTAAAACTAAATCCACCACATACTCCTGAGATGGCACTAGTTCCTAGATCGTCTGCACGGTTATCGAAAGCTTTATATCCCACGCGTATTTGGAATAAATCCTTCAAACTGTATTGCACTCCAGCATGGTACGTATCCTTTTCAAAAGAATTTGAGCTAAAGTTTAATGCTCCAGTAATCTTCCCTTTTTCTACAAACCAATCGTATGAACCACCGATGCTAAGCTGGGTAGGTAATTCGAATTTTGCAGAACGGCTTTCAAACGTTTGAGAATAGGCTACACCATAGGTAGGAACGGGTAAAGTAATACCCAAACCATCACCCTGGTAGGTAATACTAGGACCTACATTCTTTAAGGTAATTCCAAATTTGAATCGGTCCTTAAGTCCTGTACGGTACTGCACACCTGCATCAAAACAAACACCATTAGTGTTCAAGTTAGAAATAGAACTGCTGTAAAGTTTCACGTTCACCCCTCCGTAAATATTCTCAGTAAACTTCTGAGCATACCCCATGTTGATGATCAAACTCTGTGGACTAATAGTCGCTCCCGTTCCTTCTGGCTGGTCTTCAGTAGTTACTTCCCACTGGCCATAATCAAAGGCGGACAAACCTAAGCTAAGCACTCCCACATCACTTACACGTTGGATGAGTGTAGCTCCATTCATATTAATACCGGCACCTACTAACCACTGAGTGTTATTGAAGGTGACTTGGGTGTTCAAATCCGTCGCTGCAATACCTGCAATATTCAAGAAAGTCGCGTCCATTCCAGTAGCACCTGCTACATTCACTGAACCCCACCCTGCAGAGCGTGCAAAAGGATTTATTAATAATTCGCCCGCACCTGCAGAACCTGCACGTTGAGGGTTACCTGCATTCGCTGTACCCATTAAGGCTACAGAAAGAAAAGCTGCGATGTAAGATTTCAATTTCATAGGTCTTTTTCGCTTAGAATGAGTTCAAATCGACCGGACGTAACGCGCCGAACCATTTCACAATTTTTTCACCGAGCTCGCCAGCATCAACATGGATAATATAAACACCAGATGCAATAGGAACGCTGTAGGTGTTTTTCAAATCCCATTCCACGTAAGTCATGCTGTTGTCTTTACGGATCTGACGAATCAAGGTACCGTTCGGTGTAAAAATACTAATGGTACATATTTCGGGAAGGTTAGTAATCTTGACAAGATTATCTAACTGAGATGCTTCATAAGTACTGAAACCATAGTATGGGTTGGGTACTACACGAATAGTCTCCATTGCACTTTTACCAATGGTATCCTGGTAAGTTCTAGTCGCAATATTAGCAGTGTTAAACAAAAACTGTGGATTACCATCGTTTGGAGCATCCGCCAAATCTCTATTCGCGTACGCAG
>CATAQZ010000087.1 GCA_949487015.1 Flavobacteriales bacterium UBA4585 | reverse complement strand
AGAGTTAGCAGCAAGTTTAATGGCTGCACGTAAAGGAGAGGCTGATATAGCTATTGGTAATGTCATTGGGTCAAATATCTTTAATATTCTGAGTGTTTTAGGTTTTACTGCCTTAATTCAGCCCATAGAACTCTCTGATCAGGCATTGCTTTATGTTGACTTTCCTATCAGTTTACTTTTCACTCTTTTACTCATTCCTTTAATGGGTGTGCTGAAATCTGACCGGCTGGATCGTGTCGAAGGGGCTGTGTTGCTTGGTTTTTATGTCATTTTCATAGCCTACCTGCTTATTTAAGGGGCTATTACTAACATTGGTTAATAATTTTTCATTGCACCCCTCAAAAAATAGGGGTACCTTTGTGTTAAATTAAAAATTAGCCACATGCCAACGGTAAGATTTCTAGCACTAGAAGAAACAATAGGGCGCAAGCCTCAGCACTTTGAAGCACCTGGAACACACGTTTCAGAATACTTCGGTTCGCACGTTTTTAATCAAAAAGCGATGCGTCAATACATGACCTCTGAAGCATTTAAAGCAGTAAACGATTCTATTGAAAACGGTACTAAGATTTCAAGAGATATTGCTGATCAGGTAGCTTCTGGTATGAAGGCCTGGGCATTGAGCTTGGGCGCAACGCATTACACGCATTGGTTTCAACCTTTAACAGGGGCCACTGCAGAAAAGCACGATTCTTTTTTCGAGCCTACGGGAAATGGCGAGGCAATGGAGAAGTTTTCAGGAGGAATGCTTGTACAACAAGAACCTGATGCATCTTCTTTTCCAAACGGGGGTATTCGCAATACCTTCGAAGCACGCGGATATACAGCCTGGGATCCAACATCACCAGCTTTTGTCTTTGGGACGACTTTATGTATTCCGACAGTGTTCGTTTCGTATACAGGTGAAGCCTTAGATTATAAAACACCTTTACTACGTGCCTTACAAGCCGTGGATGCAGCAGCGACAGATGTATGTAAGTACTTTGATAAAAACGTCAATAAGGTAAACGCAACATTAGGTTGGGAGCAAGAATACTTCCTAGTTGATGAGGCTTATTTCCATGCCCGTCCAGATTTAACTTTGGCTGGTCGTGCGCTCGTAGGTCATGCACCGGCGAAAGGACAACAATTGGATGATCATTACTTCGGTTCTATTCCAGAACGTGCGATCGAATTCATGAAAGAATTGGAATACGAAAGCCGTAAATTAGGCATTCCAGTAAAAACACGTCACAACGAGGTTGCTCCTGCACAGTATGAATTTGCCCCTGTATTTGAAGAGGCAAATGTCGCTGTAGATCACAATTCATTATTCATGGATCTCATGGAAAAAGTGGCACGTCGTCACAATTTCCGTGCGCTTGTACACGAGAAGCCATTTGCGAATATTAACGGTTCAGGTAAGCACAATAACTGGTCATTAGCAACCAACACGGGTGTAAATCTTTTGGCGCCAGGTAAAACGCCGATGAGCAATTTGATGTTCCTAACCTTTTTCGTAAACAGCATCAAAGCGGTTTATAAGCATGCAGATTTGATTCGTGCTTCTATTGGTTCTGCGGGTAATGAGCACCGCTTAGGCGCCAATGAAGCGCCACCAGCAATTATTTCTGTATTTATCGGAGATCAGCTGAGCAAGGTATTGGATCAATTAGAAAATATCGGCGGTGGCAAAATGACACCTGAAGAAAAAACGGATCTCAAGCTAAATGTGGTGGGTAAAATACCAGAGATCCTTCTAGACAATACAGACCGTAACCGTACTTCTCCGTTTGCCTTTACAGGTAATAAGTTTGAATTACGTGCTGCCGGTTCTGCAAGTAACTGTGCACAGCCTATGACGGTTTTAAACAGTGCTATGGCAGAGCAATTGATTGACTTCAAGACAGATGTAGACACACTCATTGCCAAAGATGGATTGAAAAAAGATGAGGCAATTTTTAGTGTACTCAAACAATACATAAAAGAGTCTAAAGCCATTCGTTTCGAAGGAGACGGATATGGCGATGCTTGGAAAGAAGAGGCAGCTAAGCGTGGTTTGAATAACGAGCCATCAACGCCGCGTGCACTTGATGCTTACGTAAGCGATGCAACACTTCAGATGTTTGAAAATCTCAACGTCATGTCTAAACGTGAAGCTGAGGCGCGCCACGAAATCTTATTGGAATCGTACTTTATGAAGATTCAAATCGAAAGTCGTGTGCTTGGAGATTTAGCAGGAAATCATATTGTGCCTACGGCGATCAAATACCAAAATACCTTGATCGATAACGTTCAGCGTTTAAAGGATATCATGGATGAGGCGACGTTTGAAACAGTTGCTAAAGAGCAATTAGAAATGATTAAAGATATATCTGCTCGTATTTCTAAAATCTTGGCTTCGAAAGATGCTATGGTTCAGGCTCGTAAGGAAGCAAATGCGCAAGAGGATGTCCGTGAGAAAGCCATCTTATACTACGATAACGTAAAGTCTTACTTTGATGTTATTCGTTACGAAAGCGATAAATTGGAGTTGATGATCGATGACGAACAATGGCCGTTGCCTAAGTTCCGTGAAATGCTCTTCACGAGATAATTTTAGTTTTTCAAATTTTGATAGAGAGAAACCCCGCACGCGCGGGGTTTCTTTTTTTATTTTATCTATATTGTGGGTGCTTAAACACAAGAGACTAGACTCGCATGCAAAAACGCATTTTACGAACTTGGACCGTTGTCCTCGCTTTCTTGCCCATCATAGCTTTCGCTCAAGACGCTACTGTTGAAGACGCAGATGTAAAGCCTCACAAGCTTACGGTGAAAGCCGATGAATACTTTGAATCAAAAGAGTATTCTGTTGCTATTGAAATTTACGCAAAGGCATATTCTAAGGAAAAAACACGCGAACAAAAGCAGCGTATTTCCTTCAATATGGCTGAAGGATATCGGTTCACCGGTCAATGTAAAAGAGCAGCTAGTTATTACACGCGGGCTTCAAAATTAGGTTATGGTGCTCAGGCAGACTTAGGTTATGCAGAGATGTTGCAATGTCAAGGAGAATATGAGGACGCAATCATCGCGTACGAAGCCTATAAAAAGTTAGTTCCCAGTGATGTCCGTGCCGACAGAGGTATTGAAAGTTGCCAAAAGGCTGCACAATGGGTTGTTTCTGGATCGCTATTCGCATTGGACAACGCGAAAGATTTAAATTCTAAAAAATCGGATTACTCAATAGCGTTTGCAGGAAAGCGCGGTAAGGAAGATTTGACGCTCATGATATCTTCTATGCGTGACGATGCAACCGGTCGTAAAGAAGACGGTTGGATGGGTCAGCGCTTCTCTGATATTTTTGTCATAGAGGGAGAGCGTAAAAAGAATAAGAAAAAGAAAAAAGGTAAAGAGGCGAACGCTAATGATGAAATTGTTTGGGGTGAATTAGACCCTATGAGCGAAGTCATCAATACAAAAGACCATGAGGGCGTTGTCACTTTTGACTCACGCGGTAAAGAGATGTATTTCACGAAGTGTATGCAAGTGAAAAACATGAAAATGGGATGTGCTATTTACACGACGAAGAAAATTGGTCAAGATTGGGCAAATCCTGAGCCGGTAATTATTGCGCTTGATAGCGGTGCTTCTGTGGGGCATCCTGCGCTTAGTCCTGACGATCAGGTTTTGTATTTCGCTGGGGAAGTTGCTGGAGGAAAAGGCGGCAAGGATATTTACATGACTACTTACGATCGCAGAAAGCGAGAGTGGGCTTCACCAACGAACTTAAACATTAACACTCGTGGAGACGAACTTTATCCGTTTGCTCATGGAGACGGGTACTTGTACTTTTCATCGAATGGACACGTGGGAATGGGTGGATTTGACTGTTTCCGTGTAAAGCTTGATGAAAGTGGCGCGCCAGTAGGTGATGTTGAAAACATGCTTAGTCCTATTAATTCAGAAGCTGACGATATCTCTTTGCGTTTTGTACCAGGAGACAATACCAAAAAAGGTTTTGTTGTAAGTAATCGTAAGGGTACACGTGGTGAGCATGATATATGGTACGTGACTGAATGGGAGAAATTCTTCGAGGCTACAGGTACTGTCGTGAGCACGAAAAATGGAAAGCCTGTAAGTGATGTAACCATCGAAGTCAGCAATAAAGAAGGCCAATCGTTCACTGTAACTACCAATGCGAACGGTCAGTTTACTATCCCTCGTGGACAGATGGAGGAAGATAAATCCTACAAGTTAAACATGAGTCGTAAGCGTTTCTTAAATGCTGTGGGTGACATCACAACTAAAGGATTGGCTTTAAATGATTATGCCCAGGTAAAAGAGGAGCGTGCTTACGTTAAATCATATAGTCTTCGTTTGGAAATGGATCCAATTGAGGTACCTATCGTACTTCCGAACGTATTCTTTGATTTAGCTGAATCAGAACTCCGCGAAGAAAGTAAAGTGGCTTTAGATACAGTATTTAGCATCTTGCAACGCAATCCTACAATTACTATTGGTCTGCGCTCACACACGGATTACCGTGATACAGATGCAAAAAACGATGTGCTCTCCCAATCGCGTGCACAAAGTTGTGTGGATTACCTAATTCAAAAAGGAATTCCCGCTGAACGTCTAACGGCAGTCGGAATGGGTGAGAAAGAACCATTCGTTATTTCAGCCGATTATAAAGGGTTCGGTGCGGACAAATTCAAAGCTGGGGACAATCTAACAGAAACGTTCATTAAGCGACTCAACAAAGAGGACCAGGAAGTAGCGAATCAAATCAATCGCCGTACGGATTTCAAAGTATTAAGTGATGATTACGTTCCTTCTACAACCTTAGCGGATGGTGAATCTACAGACGGCGGTGCTGCACAACCTAAGAAGGACGAGAACCCCATAGGACAAACTATAACGCTAGGTCCCAAAGATCGTTCGTTGGGTAAAATCGCGATGAATAACGGTATGAACGTTGTACAGCTGAAGAAGCTGAATGGAGGGTTGCGCGGAGCACGCCCTATGCCGGGTATGGTTATCAAAGTAACACCTAACGGTGATTATTCAGCCTTTGATGAAGATCATTACCAGATTGAACGCGGGGATACCATGCGAGGGATAGCTAAGAAAGCTGGCGTAAGTGTCAAGGACATTCGTACCCTAAATGGGTTTAAGAGCGATAAAGATTTAATCGTTGGATCTTGGATTCAGATTAAGTAGCATAAACTATTAAAATGAAAAGCGCGCACGGGTCTCCCGTGCGCGCTTTCTCGTTATTTTTGCAGCATGAATAATACATCAGACCGCTATACAGGACGAGGCGT
>CATAQZ010000086.1 GCA_949487015.1 Flavobacteriales bacterium UBA4585 | reverse complement strand
CCGGAAAATTCATAGTAAAGTCCATAAACACCTTCTTCCGGGTAAGCGAAAAATTGTTCCCGCATACCGCTTGCTTTTACTGTGTGCTTATAGGCGAGCTGTTGTGCGTCCCGTACCAATTCTTCAAGATTTTCAGTCACGGGCTTATACGTGAATTGAACGGTACTTAAGATCGAAGGATAAGCAAGATCCATCCAAAACTCATCTGCATTCGTATCCGACAAGACGTCTTTTTTAATCGCCTTCGCTTCAGCGTTGACTTGAAGTTTAAAGGGTGCTTCAAAAGGCAATTCAGTGTATGCATTCTGAGCCGGAAGACCAATTCTCATGTGTCCATTAGGGCGAGCAACGGGATCATTACTGCACGAAGAGAGTAGTGCAAAAAGTACTATGAAAAGACTATGCTTCATGATTTGGGTTTACGGTTACCTTAATCCGAATTAATTTACGTTGATCGACGCTCTCCACTTTAAAAGTGAACGCTTCGTAGGTGATTTCTTCGTTTTTCTCTAAGAATTTACCGGCCAATTCTAGCACAAGTCCAGCAAGTGAATCACTTTCTCCATCGACTGATTCGAAGATGTCCTTTGGAAGATCAAGCACCCGGCAAAAGTCAATCAGAGGCGTTTGCGCTTCGAAAACGTAGTTGTTGCTGTCGAGCTTGCTGTAGACTAAATCGTCATCGTCAAATTCATCACTAATCTCTCCGACAATCTCTTCCAATACATCCTCAAGCGAAATTACCCCGGAGGTTCCACCGAACTCGTCGACAACTATGGCTAAATGGATTCTGCGCTGTTGGAATTCTTTAAGTAGATCGTCAATTTTTTTACTTTCCGGAACGAAAAACGGTGTCCTAATTAGATCTTGCCAGCCGAAATTATTAGAGGCATCCACATAAGGAAGTAGATCTTTTACGTAGAGCAAGCCTTTGATTTGGTCCAGTTGTTCTTCATAAACCGGAATTCTCGAATACCCCTTATCAATAATGTGGGTTAACGTATCATGGAATGACGCCGTAATATCGATTGCAATAACTGACGTCCGAGGGGTCATTACTTCTTTTACCGTGGTAGAGCCGAACCGTACAATACCTTTTAAAATGCGCTGCTCGTCTTCAGTCGTGTGTTCATCAGTAGTCAATTCGAGCGCTTGTTCTAGGTCATCCACGCTCAGTGAAGGTCCACGTCCCTCAATATTAATTCGATTAATGGTTTTACTGAGACGTTTGCTTAGCGGTTTTAAGATTTTATGTAAACGGAAAATGAAGGGGACGACAAAGCGGGCAAACTTTAAGCGAGCTGTATTTGCATAGACTTTCGGTAGAATCTCACCAAAAAGTAAAAGCACCCCAGTGATGGCTAGTATCTCTATGACAAAGGTTAAAAGCGGACTCCAGAGTTCTGGCGAGAAAAAGGTATTGAGTAAAAATGTAGAAAGGATAACGATACCCACATTTACGAAGTTGTTGGATATCAAAATGGTTCCAAGCAATTCTTCAGGTTTAACCAGCAATGTTTTAATCCGGTTATGTTTTGGGGCGTCGTCTTCAAGTTCTTCAAGTTCACCCGCCCCTAATGAGAAAAATGCAACTTCAGAGCCCGAAATTAAAGCGGATAAGAGAAGAAGAATAAAGAGCACTATAATGAAGGCGACTCCGGTTATCGAAGCGTCAATGGTTAAAAACGGTAGAATTGTACTGGGAGGCTCTGTTTCCAATTTATAGTAGTTCGTTCGACTTAAAAGGGTAGGTCATCTTCCTCTTGATTGATGCCTGCTGCTGGTGACGGATTTCCTGTGTTTTGAACAGGTGCCGGTTGTGAAGTAACGGGCGCTCCATAGCTCGAGGAGTCATCGCTAGACATTCCCTCGCTTTCAGCACGAGAAGTGAGCATGGTCATTTGATTAACTTGAACGTCGGTTGTATACCGGTCAGCACCCGTTTGATCTTGCCACTTTCTAGTTTTTATCTTCCCTTCAAGAAAAACCTTGTGGCCTTTTTTGAGGTATTTATGTGCGACATCTGTCAATCCTTTTGCGTTGATCACAATATTGTGCCATTCAGTATTCGTTACACGCTGACCGTCACGATTTGTGTAGGTTTCTGAAGTCGCTAATGGAAATTTTACAATAGAACCACCGTTGTCAAAATGAAGAATTTCGGGGTCCTTTCCAAGGTTTCCAATGAGCATTACTTTATTCAGCGTACCGGCCATGATTGAGATGTTTTGATGTTATGGTACATCAAATTTAGGCAAATTTAGTCCCGGATTTACAGCTTGTTAGTAACAAAATCAGCGATAATAATAGGCATGCCTAATTCTTGCGCTTCCGCTTTTGAATAGAAGTTGTAATCCCCGGAAATATCGGCTTCAGCTACTGCCCAAAAGCTACAATAGAGGTCTTTGTGTGACAATTTATGTAGCATCGGTTCCGCCAGTAGTTGACCGTTTTTAGGGATTCCGTCGAGCTGCGGAAACTCATAGAGTCCAGCCCAAATACTATCCGTCCCTCTTTTTCTCAGAGCGACTTTGTTTTTGTTTTGAACTATTCCAAAATGAAGCGTTTCCTTCGTTCTTTTTCCCTTTTTAAGTTTGACGGGCAATTCAGAAACTGCTCCACTATTGAATGCATAACAGGAATTGTTGAGTGGGCAGTACATGCAATTGGGATTTTTAGGTGTGCAGTGCAATGCTCCAAATTCCATTATTCCTTGATTGTACATCCCGGGATGTTTAGTTCCTTGAATACACTCGTTTGCTAACGTCTGAAATTCTCTTTGTCCTAAAGTACTGTTTGTGGGCGTGTTTATTCCGAAATAGCGACTCAGTACGCGATATACATTACCGTCTACTACACCGATTTTTTCTTGAAAGCAAATGCTGGCAATCGCAGCGGCAGTATAAGGTCCAATTCCTTTAATATTCAATAGCTCGTCATACCGCTCGGGTAAACGTCCTTGGTATTCAGCGACAATTTGCTTGGCCCCTTTTTGAAGGTTACGGGCCCTATTGTAATAGCCTAAACCGGTCCAGAGTGCGAGTAATTTATCTTCTTCGGCATTTGCTAAAGCCTCTATGGTGGGGAAAGCAGCCAATATTTTGTGGAAGTATGGAGTGCCTTGCGCAACCCTTGTCTGTTGCAAAATGATTTCGCTCAACCATACTTCATAAGGAACGGGCACCTCTTTACGCCACGGTAAATCCCTTTGATGCGCGAGATAGTATGCTTCTATGCTGATTCTGAAGGTGTTAAATCTACTCATCGTTCCTTCTAGAGGTTAAGATAATTTTATTCTTGATGGCTGTAAATAAGGAAAGTAGGTGTATATTTGCGCCCCTCATTAACCAAGTCCTACGGGACGTAAAAGTATAGAGCAAATGACGAAAGCAGATATCGTTACTAAGATTTCTGACAAAACAGGAATGGAGAGAGGTGATGTACAAGCAGTTGTAGAGAGCTTCATGAAAGAGATTAAGCACAGTCTAGAAGACGGCAATAACGTTTATTTGAGAGGATTCGGTTCTTTCATCGTTAAAAAGCGTGCGCAGAAGACTGGTCGTAATATTTCCAAAAACACTACCATCGTCATTCCAGCTCATTACATTCCAGCGTTTAAGCCTGCGAAGGTTTTTGTTGAAGGAGTAAAGGATAACGTACCTGTAGAATAAGTTGAAAAAACCCACACTCATAGCATTTTCGATAGCCGTTGTATTCGCAGTGGTTCTCTGGCAATTGCCTAGGACAGCGTATCAAGATGCCCCTGAAGTCGTATCGGAAGCAGGCAATCCTTTGGATTCCAAAGTGGATGAAGCAGTAGCCATTATTCAGAATGGAGAAGGTGCTCCCATGCAAGCTATAGGGATGTTGCTAGAGGTGTTGAGAGAAGACCCTAATCACGAAAAGGCACTACTTTGGCTAGGTAACTTTTCTATGATGAGCGGTCAATGGGATAAAGCGGTTGATCGTTTCCACCAGTTGAGTCAGTTGCATCCTGACAATGAACTATATACCTTGAATAAAGCGCAGGCTCTGTTACAAGTTGGAGATACAGCAGCAGCTTTGTCGAGCGCTAATAACTATTTGAACACATACCCAGAAGCAAATCGTATTAAAGAATTTGCAGAGGGTTTATAGAATTAATAACACTAAAAACTTAGCATTATGCCAAGCGGTAAAAAACGTAAAAGACATAAGATTGCTACGCACAAGCGTAAAAAGCGTCTAAGAAAAAATCGTCACAAGAAGAAGTAAGCTTCTTAGTGTATGAAAACAGAATTAGTCATAAGTGCTAGTTCTGACCAAGCAGATATTGCATTACTTGAAGACGGAAGACTTCAGGAATTGATCAAGGAAAAAGGAGATGATAGCTTCTCCGTTGGCGACGTCTATTTAGGCACCGTCAAAAAGCTGGCAACCGGCCTGAATGCCGCGTTCGTAGATGTTGGTTATGAGAAGGATGCGTTCCTCCATTACCACGATCTAGGCCCGCAGATAAAATCTTGGCAAACCTATCTTCGTCGCACTCTCAAAGGCAAGCAACTTAGTAATATCACCAATTTCAAAGCAGAGCCCAACATTGAAAAAGAGGGTAATATTGGTGATGTTCTAAAGCAAGGTGATCAAATCCTCGTTCAGATAACGAAGGAGCCCATTTCAACGAAAGGGCCTAGAATCACAGCAGAGCTTAGCATAGCAGGACGTTTTGTAGTATTAGTTCCCTTTTCTAATCGCGTAAGTGTGAGTCAAAAGATTCGCGAACGTGATGAAAAGGATAGACTCAAAAAATTGGTCAGAAGCATCAAGCCAAAGGGCTTTGGTGTAATTATACGTACTGTCGCAAAAGGACAGAGCGCAGAAGAACTACAGTCAGATTTAGATAACCTGGTACGCAAGTGGGGACAACTCCACAAGGGTATTAAGCGTTCTAACAAGCCACTTAGAATCTTCCGTGAAATGAATAGGGCCAGCGCATTTTTGCGTGACGTCTTCAATGAATCGTTCACCTCAATCACAATCGATAATAAAGAATTGTGCGAAGAGGTGAAAGATTATCTAGATGAAATAAAACCTGGTGCTTCTAAAATGGTGAAAGAGTACAGCGGTCAAATGCCGTTGTTTCAGTTCTCCAGTGTAGATCGTCAAATTAAAGGCGCCTTTGGTCGTAGCGTGAGCATGCCGAAAGGAGCGTATCTCATCATTGAACATACTGAAGCCATGCATGTGGTTGATGTTAATTCCGGAAATCGCACGAATACTGCGGACAATCAGGAATCCAATGCACTTCAGGTTAATTTACTTTCAGCTGTTGAGGTGGCGCGTCAGTTGCGTTTACGAGACATGGGAGGTATCGTGGTGATCGATTTCATTGATATGAATAGTGCTGAGAATCGTAAGGCGGTGTATGAGAAAATGCACGAAGAAATGAAGCGTGATCGTGCGCGCCACAAGATTTTGCCTATCACTAGATTTGGTTTAATGGAGCTTACGCGTCAACGTGTTCGACCAGAAACGAATATTACAACGCGCGAAGAAAACCCTGATAACTTGGTGGAAGCACCTATTCAGGTTATCGATGCAATGGCTTCTAAATTGGCCCAGATTGAATTACGTGAGGTGTACATACATGTTCATCCGTTCATCGAGGCATATTTAACGAAAGGACTTTTTACTAGTATTAAGAAGACTTGGCAGAAGAAATTTCGCAAGAAGATTATTGTCGTTCCCCGCGATGCATTCACTATGCTAGAGTGGAGAATAATGGATAAAGACAATAAATCACTTTAACCGTAGAATAATCATTATGAACCCGAAGGTATCTTTAGGATAGCTTCGGGTTTTTTCGTTATTTGATGGAATGACAACATCCGAAGCATTACAAAAGCTACAACGTTATTGCGCCTATCAAGAGCGAAGCCCTTTTGAAGTAGAGCGAAAGTTGCAACAAATAGGCTTGCCTAGGGATCGTCATGAGGAAGTGGTCGCTCAGCTAATGGAAGATAATTTTTTAGATGAGTATCGATTCACGGAAGCTTATACTCGCGGAAAGTTAAATCAAAAGCAGTGGGCTCCGCGTCGTATACGCATGGGGTTACAGGAGCACAGAATACCTAGAGTGACCATCGACCGTATTCTAAGGCAGGTAGATCAGGGTGTAGTTGATGCAAATGCGCTCTATCTCGTTGAGCGTTGGTTTGAGTCTAAGTCTAAAGAAAAACTAACGGCGGCTTTACAACGACGTGGTTATGACTTTGAATTAATCACATCGACATATAACACGGTCAGGAGTCAACGCGGTTAAAGAAGATTGTTCGATTTTTAGTTCGAAATAGTTGGTGCCGCCTAACCCTTCCAGGTGCCTCCGTATCTATAGTGGTTGTTGCCGGGTTTCACGTAGAGAACGCACGTTTCACAGAGGAAGTACCACGTTTTATCAGGTTTGTATTGCACCCTGAACATCACATCGTGATCTTCGTTGCAATGTGGACATGTTTTAACTTTTCTCATGAGTCGAGCACTAGCTAAAATGAACTCAAGACAGACTTGACTTTATTTATATGCGCTTCGGTTATATCCAGGTGAAATACCATTCTGCATTTCCCGGGACCCATCTGGCTTATACCTATTCCTTTTTCAGCTAAGTCAGCGATGAAGCGACTTTGGTTGAGGTCTTTATTAAGTGTGAAAATCAAAATATTAGTCTCCGGCGAAATCACAGTGCTGATGTATGGCAGGGATTGTAAAAACACGGCCATGTCGCTAGCGGCAGCGTGATCGATAGCTAAGCGTTCCACGTTATGTTCGATAGCATAGAGTGCTGCGCCCGCCAAGAACCCTGCTTGTCTCCATCCTCCTCCGATTCGTTTACGAATGCGTTTTGCATGAGCGATGAATGCTTCACTTCCTAGTAGGATAGATCCTACAGGGGCGCCGAGTCCTTTCGATAAGCAGATGGATATAGAGTCAAAGGCTGCGCCATAATCACCTTCGCTATGGTTTTTAGCGATTAACGCATTATAGAGTCGTGCACCATCAAGGTGAAACAGCAGGCCGCTTTTACTCGCTACTGCACGTAATGCTTCGATTTCCTCCCATTCGTAGCAGGT
>CATAQZ010000085.1 GCA_949487015.1 Flavobacteriales bacterium UBA4585 | reverse complement strand
TTCAACGATGTAAACAGAAACTTTGCACGTAGTTCAGACTTCTATGTTGAAGACGGTAGCTTCTTCCGATTGAAGTCTCTACAGATTGGATACAACATTACGGGTCCAACTGCTGAGCGTATAGGTCTTCGTAAAATGCGTATCTACTACAGTGGCACGAACCTTCTTACATTCACTAAATACAGTGGATTTGATCCGGAAATCGGTGCAGGAATGGGAATAGATAGAGGTATCTATCCACAAGCTAGAGTGAATACAATAGGATTGAACATCACATTTAAATAAATAAAACATGAATAAGTTAAACCAAACAAAAAGTATCTGGATAAGCTTGCTTCTAGCGCTTACGATGATCTTGGGCTCGTGTTCAAAAGACTTTTTGAATACAAGACCAGTTGGCCGTGTACTAGAGGTGAACTACTACCAGACTGAAGAGCAAGCGTTCGAAGCCTTGGTTAGTATCTACGATGTACTACAGTGGAATGATCAATATGGTTTTACCATGTTTAGATTCTTGCAGAATGTTGCTTCAGATGACACATACGCTGGAGGTAGCGATGCTTCTGATCAGCCTTCATGGGTTGCCTACAATAATTTTACATTAACCCCGAACTTAGGGCCGCAGCGTGGTTTTTGGAGAAAAGGGTACAAAGGCATTTACCGCGCCAATTTATTCCTAGAAAAAATTGACGAAATCGAAGATGCGAGCGAAGCTTTTAGAACGCGCACGAAAGCCGAGGCAAAATTCCTCCGCGCAAAGTTTTATTTTGATCTCGTTCGTTTGTTTGGGAATATCCCTTTGATTGATCATACACTGGGTGCTTCAGAGTACTACACCGTAGAACAAGTAGGTCCTGATCAAATTTATCCATTTATCGTTTCTGACCTCGAAGCGGCAATTGCGGATTTACCGAGCTCTGTTGGTTCAAACCAATTAGGTCGTGTCACTAAAGGAGCTGCTCAAGCACTTTTAGCACGTGTGTTACTCTTTGAAAACGACGCATCTAGCATGGCACAAGTAGCTTCGCTTTGTGAGTCAGTCATTCAGTCGGGAGAGTATTCATTACTTTCAAGCTTCTCAGACATATGGTCTGCAGAGGGTGAGTGGTCTTCTGAGAGTGTATTTGAAATCACCTATAGCGAAAACTCTGCTTCAGACTGGGGTTCGTTCGGCTGGGGCGGTGGAGAAGGAAACGTTGGTGTACAATTCATTGGAATGCGTGACTACAACGGTCCTACCTATGCAACGGGTTGGGGCTTCTGTCCGGTATCGACTGAACTAGAGGCTGCAATGGACGGTGATCCACGTTATGCCTATACTATTATAGATGCTGATGCTTTACCTGGTGCAGAATACACACCTGGATACCAAAATACTGGATTCTGGATGCGTAAATATGCTCCTATTGCATCGAATGTTGCACCAGACGGCGATCCTGCACTTAACTGGGGAAATAACATCCGTGAAATTCGCTATGCAGACGTTTTATTAATGGCTGCTGAAGGAATCGTTAGAAGTGGTGGTTCAGAAGGTACGGCTAGAACGTACTTAAATCAGGTGAGAAGCCGCGTCGGTCTTGCAGCTCTAACAAGTACAGGTAACCAGCTGCTTGAAGATATTTATACAGAACGTCGCTTGGAATTAGCGACGGAAGGACACCGATTCTTTGATCTTCTTAGAACCGGTAAAGCCACTGAAGTTTTGGGTGATCAAGGTTTTGTAGCGTCTACGCATACGTACCTCCCAATCCCGCAGCAAGAAATTGATGCTGCACCAGATGTATTAACTCAGAATCCAGGATACTAAAAATTGATAACGATGTTAAAGAAATTAGCTTTATTTAGTCTTGTAGCTCTCGGTTTCATCGCTTGTGAGCCAAGCGAGGCGGGACATACAGAATTGGGGGCACTTCCTCAAGCAGATTACTCCTTGACCTTCATTGATAGTAACAATGTTCAATTGGTTTCAACTTCTACCGGTGACCCGTTCCTGTACCAGTGGGAAATCGACGGTGTTGGTACTTACACCGGTGAAAGTATTGAAGTGTTCATAGGATCTATAGGTACGTATGATGTCACTCACACTGTCTTCAATCAAGGGGGTAGTGCATCTGCGACAGGCCAGATTGAAATTTTGAAAGACGGGCCGATGCCTTGTATAGGCGCTATGGAGTGGTTGACAGAATGTACCTCTCGTACATGGAAATTAGCTCCACAAGCGGGTTCTTTATGGGTTGGTCCAGATGGCAACACCACGTGGTGGGCAATCCCTGCTACTGGCCCAACAGATCGTCCATGTTTATTCAACGACGAGTGGATCTTCAGTGAAGACGGAACAATGGAATACGACGCTAATGGCGATGTTTATGCTGAAACATATTTCGGTGTTGCTGCTGAGGGATGTACTCCTGAGACGACTTTGACTGCTCCACATGATGCATGGGCGAGTGGTACACATTCCTTCGAAATTATACCGGGTAACGGACCGCTTCCCGATCAATTAAAAGTAAACGGTTTAGGCGCCTTTATTGGTATACCTAAGGCAGCAAACGGCGGTGAAGTATCTTCTCCGGTAACGTCTGTGACCTATGATATTTTATCGATGACTGATGTTGCGGGTGATCGTTACATGGAAATCGAATGTGACTTTGGCGGTGGTCTATGGCGTTTCACGCTTTATTCTGAATAATAATAGATGATTCAGACCCTAAGAAATACAGCAATAACAATCGTAGTAGGCCTTGCAACCGTTGGTTGCGAGGCCCCTTCGGTTCCTCAACTCACTGCGTACAGCATTGAAATAGACGAGGGTAATGCGACCAAAACGATTGACTTTGACGTTTTTCTTTCAGCACCAGCAGTAAAGACTATTACGCTCGATTATACTACGAGCGACGTTAATGCAACATCTGGTGATGATTTTGAATTGGCACAAGGCACCTTAGAAATTCCAAAAGGCGCCACAATGGCCTCTATTCCACTTACTATTTATGGAGACGAGGAGTCTGAGGAGACGGAGACGTTTTGGATCTCTTTCAGCAATGCTGTGAATGTAACGATACCGGAGCCTTATGCGTCAATCACATTACGTAATGACGACGGTGCACCACCTATCGAAGATATAGGCTACACTACACCCAACTCCTATCCAGGAAAAACATTAGTCTGGGAAGAAGATTTTTCAGGTACTGACCTGAATTTAGCGGATTGGAATTACGAGACTGGTGCTTCAGGCTGGGGAAATAATGAAAGTCAATACTACCGTGGTGGGAATCGCAATGCAGAACTTGATCAGGGGTATTTACGTATAACAGCTAAAGAGGAAACGCATTTAGGTGCACCGTATACTTCAGCTCGTATTACCACCCAAGGAAAGCAGTCATTTAAGTACGGGAGAATAGATATACGCGCAAAAGTGCCATACGGTCCGGGTATATGGCCTGCACTATGGATGTTGGGCGATAACTTTTCTACGGAAGGCTGGCCCAGCTGTGGTGAGATTGATATTATGGAGTTGATCGGAGGTGACGGTTATAATGATCGTACTGTTTATGGTACGGCGCATTGGTCAAACAATGGCAGTCATGCAGAGCACAGCGGAGACAATAGTCTTACCTCTGGTAAATACAACGATGAGTTTCATGTATTCTCCATAGTTTGGGATAGTGGTTCCATCAAGTGGTTTCGTGATGATATTTTATTTCACACTTTGAACATCTCCAACTTAGGGGCGTTTAAAGAGAAGTTCTTCTTCATACTAAACATTGCCGTAGAAGGAAACTGGCCAGGTCCAGTGGGTCCTTCAACAACATTCCCTCAGTATATGCTGGTGGACTATATTAGAGTATTTCAATAATTACTAACCATAAATAATGCTTAACATGAAAAAAATCTACGCTTTATTAATGCTTGCCCTACCTATGTTGGGTTTTGCACAAACAACACATGTAGTGACTTTTAAAGTCAATACAGCTAACATCACAGTAGGTGCTAACGGTCTTTTCTTAGGCGGTGGTGTCATTGGTGGTGCGAACGCCGTTCAATTAACCGATCCAGACGGTAATGGTGTTTACGAAGGAACTGATACTTTAGCCGGAACTGGTGGAGGTAATTTTATCTTCCTTAACAGTCCAGCAAATGATGCAGATTGGGGCACAAAAGAATCGTTAGGCGGCTTACCGTGTTCTGACCCAAATAATTATGATGATCGTATTATGCCATCATTTACTCAGGACACTACGTTAATGTTTTGTTTTGGCACCTGTGCAACTGATACAGTTTGTCCAACGCCTCTTACACCCGTTAACGTGACTTTCCAATCGGATCGTTC
>CATAQZ010000084.1 GCA_949487015.1 Flavobacteriales bacterium UBA4585 | reverse complement strand
TCGAAATTATTCAAGTCCTTTAGCTCTACCATGATTTGGTTCAAAACGCGTTCTCTTACGATTCGCTCGCTAACGTAACGGATAAGAAACCCAGGAATGATTTGGTAGAGTGAAGGATTTTTGTCCTTAATTACTCCATCGATATCGATGAATTTATCTGGCGATTTGGTTTGGTTTTCGGTCATTTCTTTGGAGTGAAAGGCGAAAATAGTGAATTCCTATTTCTTTAGTTGCTTTTCGTAGGTCGCTATCCATTGCTCTGGTGTTATTTTCTTAGCCAATTCTTCAATAAGTTGAAACGGGATATCGTCCATCTTCTTGAAACGCACACAGCTTTTTCCCATATCCAATTTTCTTTTTGAATGCTTGGGGTATTCTTCTTGCCACCACGATATGAGTTCAGGCGTTGCATACAAACCCATGTGATAAAAAGCGATAAAGTTTTTTTGTGAAGCGATGCTAATGAAGGGGAGCGCGACCTGCGGAGACACATGATATCCGGAAGGATACAGACTATGAGGAACAGAGAAAGCAGGCATTCCATAGCTCAGGCATTCTTCAAATCCTTCAGGCAGATGTGTTCTTAAGATGGATAATAATTTCTCAAATACTACTTTGCGGTCTTCTGGGATTTGATCAATATATTCAGCGACAGTGGTGGCTTTGATAGTCATAGAAAGTGTAATTTTAAAAGGTAGTTAAAGATAGCTTTAAATGAGAAAAGTAGTTGTAGTATTCTTGTGCCTTACCGGTTTAGGATGTTTTGGTCAGAATATGCAGGTGGTTTTCGATTGGGATGCGCGTGGAAATCAGATTGCGCGAGTCTTGCCCTTTGAATTGGCCCATAGGGGCGATACGACGGTGATTTTAGATGCACAGTACGGTTTAGAAAACATGCAAGAGCGTTTTCATTTTACCTTTATTGTGAAGCACCAGGGAAGTACGTTTTATAAGACGAGCGAGCATACGACGTTGACGTTTCAGGGTGAAAATGGGACAGGTGTAGTTGTAAGCCAGGAAAAATTCAGTTATGCACCGCACGAGCTAGAGTTCCATTTCATCTTTACTGCGGGGGATTTGGGCTATGAAGATAATGACATTAGTCTGCAGCGCATGGGAGCGATCGAACAGGTTATCATCCATCAACTTCCTGAAATGAATCTTACTTTTCTGATTCCCGAAGAAAAGAGAACGTTTTTAAAGGATCTTCAGAACAGCCTTCGGATAGGCTACCGCAAAGGAGAAACATCTGGAGGGAGTGCCATTCGTGGTTCCATGGGAAACGAAAAATCGAATCGGGACAGCAAGACAAAAACGGTTCGTGGAGAACGTCTCAAGCTTTAATGTGCCCCCAACTCATAAAGGGCTGGGACAGCTTTTCCAGTAAAATCAAACAACGCTTGGTTCTCGTATGGACTTCCATCTTGCGCCTGCGGACCTTTGTAGGCGACCAATTCACCACCCCAATAAACGAGACCGGTACCCAGAGAATCTGTTAGTGCTCGAAGCGACGCTATGAAAGCGCGCTGGCCTTCCTTTGTGGCGGGATAATCTGGGTGCAATTGACTCGTGTCTCCAATGTGATTGTTGGTCCAATCGTTCCAATTCAAGGTAAAAGGATAGGAAGTCTCAACCAATGCCACAGGACGGTGAAAAGTATCTTGTAATTCGAAACAGGTAGCAGATAAAACAGCTACATCCGTGCCGTGCCACTTAGGGTAATAGGATAAGCCGATCCAATCGTAATCTACGGAGTCAACAGTCTGATAAAAACTTTTCGCATTAGAATAACCGGCATAATGCAGAATGGTGATCACGGTGCTATCTGCTGCTTTTGCACCTGCGCAACCGGCTTGTAAAAGTTTTTGAAAATCACCATCTCCATCACGAAGGCCGTGCGGGTGCATTAAGCCATGATTGATTTCATTGCCTATTTGCACATAGTCCGGGGCCAATTTTTGTACCGTCTTAAAGGTCATTGCTTCTACGCTGTCACAGAGTACATCAAAATCAAGATTCGCCCATTGGTCTGGAAGGTCTTGGGAACCTGGATCGGCCCAAGTATCGCTGTAGTGAAACGTAAGCATGATTTGTAGCTCTAAATCTCGAAGCCTCGAGACGAAGGGAATAAGCTCTTGCAAAGAACCGTCACCCGTAGGATTGTTCCATACCTTGAGTCGAACAATATTCAGTCCAGCCTCGTGTAAAATTTCTAGTGCATCTTTTTGGTTGCCGTCTGCATCCGTAAAGACAAAGCCTTCCGCCTCTATTTTAGGCAATTGGCTAAAATCTGTTCCTCTTAAGGGCCGTGAATGTTCGGGCGTAGGTTCCGGTTCCGGCGTCTGAGGACGACATGAGGACAGCGCGAATAATGAAGTAATTACTAAGAGTCTCAAAGAACAAGTCATAGCATCTGTTGTTAGGGTTTAAAAGGTAAACAATGTTTGGACTGTTCAAAAAGAAATCGGAAAAAGAAAAGCTTGAGGCGCAATACGATGCCCTTATCAAAAAGAGCTACGAGTTAAGCCACAGCAACAGAGCAGAAAGCGATAAAGTACAAGCGCAAGCACAAGAAGTACTCAAGCAAATTGAGGCACTAGAAGCTTAGCGCTCCCCGTGTTGTAGCCCTATGGGACGCAGCCATTTTTTCTCTGCATAAAATGTCCCAAAAGGCACCAGAGAAGCAATAAGGAATAGGAGTGCCTTTGACCAATGTACTTTGTAGTTGATCGTAAATTCTATCAGGGCAAAGAGGTACAAAACCGTTAATAGTCCGTGCAACATTCCAAAAACTTTATTGGGATAAGGCATATCAAAGCCGTACTTCAACGGCATACAAATAAATAGAAGAATCAAGAATGAGCTGCCTTCAAAAAAGGCCACCCATTTAAAACGGGTATAAGGGGTTTTTAGCATGACTTTCTTTGCTTCTCGTCTATTGATTTAAGGAACTTAATGGCTTCATTATTGAAGATCTCAGGCTGTTCTATATTCACAACGTGACCGCAGTTTTCGATAACATGCAGCAGCGCACTGCGGTGGTCTTCTACAATTTTTCGGATGCTCGGCAGGAACATATGGTCCTCGCTCCCCATGATGTAGAGGGTAGGGATATTGCTGTCTTTGAATCGGAAAAACTTCAATAAAGGATTGACTTCCGCCACCAGAGTAAACCAACGTTTAAACTCTCTTTGGTACAACTTACGAGCCTCTCTTACGAAAAGGTTACGCGCCTCCTTATGTGTTTTCTTAGGCATGATCACCCACGCAAAGAATTTATAAAGTACCATGTACGGAATGACACTTTTAAAAGCGGCACCTGTTCTCATTAAAACCTGACCACGCTTATTGAGTTTCATCACGGCACCGCCCATGATCATACTTAAGGATCGTTGTGGATGACGTTCTGTTATATCACGTATGATAATGGTTCCTAAAGAAATTCCAATCCAATGCGTGCTCCGAATTTTCAAATGATCCAATACTTCCAGCACCTCATCCCCGATGGTGGAGAAGTTGTAATTTTTGATGCGTTCGTAAATAGGCGCTTTGCTTCGGCCATGTCCACGAAGGTCTATGAGTAATACATTAAAGCTGCATGAGAATGCTTTAAGCTGTTTGTACCAGATGGTACTAGACCCTCCCGCGCCGTGCACGAAGGTGACCCACGGCAAATCTGGGGCGTTTTGATGTATACTGTAGCTAAGCATCTTACAAATGAAACACTTTATCCTTAAAGGCTGCTCAGTGTGGGGCAGTTTTATTATGTTCACATAACTTAAACTAACACATTACTGTTCATGGTCAATCAAAATCCATTTGCCAATCTAAAGCAAGATGCTCCTAGTTCTTTAGTCGTATTTCTTGTTGCCTTGCCACTTTGTCTGGGTATCGCACTTGCCTCGGGTGCACCACTTTTTTCCGGATTAATCGCTGGAATTATAGGCGGGCTCATTGTTGCGCCTCTTAGCGGTAGTCCGTTAGGTGTAAGTGGCCCGGCCGCTGGGTTAGCAGTTATAGTCTATGGAGCTATAGAAGAATTGGGGGCTTATCCTACGTTCTTAGCAGCAGTGATCGTGGCAGGTATTGTACAGGTACTTCTAGGCGTATTGAAAGCCGGGGTAATCGGTTATTATTTCCCCTCATCTGTAATTAAAGGTATGCTAAGCGGAATTGGGATTATTATCTTCTTGAAGCAGATTCCTCACGCCTTTGGATACGATAGTACTCAAGAGGTTGGAAATTATTTTGATGCAATTACGCCTTCCGCGGCTCTTATATCTATGCTTGGTTTAGGTATACTCATATTATGGGAACGTCAGTTTATGAAAAACCTATCGTTTACGACAATCATACAAGGACCACTTGTGGTGGTTGTGACTGGAATTGTTCTTAAGCTGTATTTCGACGGCAAAGAAGGATGGGAATTGGTAGGAGATCAGTTAGTTTCTATTCCAGTAACTGAAGGATTGAGTGGGTTCATAGGGCAGTTTACGACACCTGATTTTAGCGCTTTTCTTAACCCCGCTATCTATACAATAGGTATAACCATGGCGGTTGTTGCATCTCTAGAAACCTTATTATGTGTAGAGGCGACAGATAAATTAGATCCTTACAAGAGAGTTACCCCCACAAACCGTGAACTTTTAGCACAGGGCGCGGGTAACATCGTTAGTGGATTAGTGGGTGGATTGCCTATTACTCAGGTTATTGTTCGTTCATCTGCAAATATTCAAAGCGGTGGACGCACAAAAGCTTCCGCCACCTTACATGGAGCATTATTGCTTATTTCTGCATTCGCAATTCCTGCAGTATTGAACTTAATTCCGTTGGCTGCATTGGCCGCAGTATTATTGATTGTTGGTTATAAACTCGCAAAGCCAAGCATGATTATAGGCATGTGGAAGAAAGGTACTAATGAATTTATACCCTTCGCTGTAACCGTTCTTGGTATTGTTCTTACAGATCTGTTAATGGGAATAGCCTTAGGTTTAGTTGTAGCAATTGTATCTATACTTTGGGACAACTTTAAGGTGCCTTATAAATTTGATATTCGTAATTATAAAGCAGGTGATCCGATAAAAATTGAGTTCTCGGAAGTGGTCAGCTTTTTAAACAAAGCTAGCATTCAACAAACGTTAGATACCATTCCTCCTAAGACGAGTGTAGTATTGGATGCCTCTCAGACTTTACGCATGCATCCGGATGTAAATGAAATCATAGAAGAGTTTCAAGTGAATGCCGCGACAAAAGATATTACGTTAGAGTTAATAGGTTTTGAGGCTACGGTAAGTGAAACCCCGGTGGCCGATTTCGAAGAGCAGGTGTTGCAAAAGCCGCGTGCAACCGCCTCTAAAGTCGCCAAACTCTTTAAAAAGAAGTAACTTAGGTCACATGCGGTTGAGGTATGTGTTGTTTACGGGATTGTTTTGGCTGTTATTCATTTTACCTAATGAGTGTACAGGACAGGAATCGCCGCGTTTTCGTGCAGAGTTAGGCTATCTCTATGCTTTTCATGACGATTTGGGGATTACAAAAAAGGATTGGATACTGGTTCCTGGAACATGGTCGGATCCATCAAATTATGACGGTCAAAGCCAATATGCCTTTACTTTCAGAGATACCTCGTGGTACTACCCGTTTAACCATCATCTTCCATCTATCAATACCCGTTATCGTCTGAGCTCAAATTCAATAAATACTCTTGAAGTTGCTTTTCTTCAGAGTATTACGATTAACAGTTGGCGCCAATTGTCCTTTATGTGGGGAGCAGAGTTCATTTACCGTCCAGTAGATTGGATGCAACTCGCGTTACAAGGGGGATTCATTTCCGGGTATCATGCGGTAACTGATCTTCAGAATCCAACGTTATTGCCAATAGAAGGCGAGGAGGGGGGTGTTCTTTTAGGCGCGAATGCTACCGCTGACTTTATACTTTCAGAACGCTGGAAGGTTCGCTTAAGCTATAACCCATTAGTCACTGGCCTTGGTTTGGCGTATGACTTAACAAAAGACAAATAGTTGTGAAAATAACCTTAGAACGATTTGATGAAAATTTTGGCTTCAAGGCCCGAGCGGGTAAGCACGAAATGATTCTCGATACTGCCGTTGAGATTGGCGGTAGCGATCAGGGTTTTCGCCCCATGGAGTTAATGCTGATTTCGTTAGCAGGTTGTAGTGCCATAGATATCGTCCATATTCTAAATAAAGGTAAGCACGCTATTCACAGCTATACTGCTGAGGTTGAGGCAGAACGTCGTGATGAGTTGCCTCGAATTTTCTCATCGATTAATATGATTATTACGGTGGATACAGATGCACCCGATACCGTTTTGGAGCGCGCGGCGAAACTGACAAAAGAGAAGTATTGTAGCGCTTATGCGGTGCTAGAAGCATCCACATCCGTAACATTGAAATTAGTTAGAGGCTCACGTTAATACTTAATAGTGCCATACGCGGAGCAAACGTTCTAAATCCGGCAGGACGAGCTGCAACTAGGTGTCTTGTGTTCGTTACATTTTGAATCGATAATTTCAACTGTACATTTTCAGTAAGGGTATAGCTGATTGCTTCGTTTATGACCAAAGATTGTGGCAAATCGAAGGTGTTTAATTCTGCTGTTGATTTACGAGCGCTGAGGTATTGCAACTGACTGTTGATGGACCAGCGATTTCTGTCCCATTGATGCTTAATGGCAAACTGTAGCCGTGGTATGTAGGGCATGAAATCACCCGCATTTACTTCACCCCAACCATCAAATTCACTTGAAAACGATTCTTTAAAATAGGCTTGAGTTGCAGTTAGCGTTGCCAGTACTTTGTGAGACTTAATAGTTTTTCCGTATTGTCCCTCGAAGCCATATACTTCTGCTGCACCGCCATTGAACAATTCACCGGATCCACTGCCGCCAGCGCTTGCTGCATCGGAACCCAAAAGGCGGTCGTAAGTGCTGTAAAAGAAAGTAATATTGATCGGTAGCTTGAGGTGTTGAATCCCAGCTTCACCGCTTAAACTAAGCTCAGGTAATACACCTTCTTTTGAACCTGCTGGTGTAAAACCCCTGTGCACTCCAGCGAAGCTGTTCCAGTTTTTAAGAGAATAATTTAAACTCATACCGGGTAAAAATACCGTGCTGTAATTCGTCCGATCTTTAACTTCTACGCCTATTCTATCCGCGTCATTAGAACCATAGTCTATTCTATTTGCTTGAATGTTTTCTGTTCTAAATCCGGCTTGAATATTAAGTCTTTTATGAGAAAGCGTGTTTCTGTAATAGGTACTTTGAGCAGTGGTGTAATCAATTCTATTGCCGGCTTCCCCGGGTAGTCCGGGTTGCATTAAAGCAAAAACATTTTGACCGATGTGGTACTTATCAGAATGCTGAAAACGATCAGCATGGTCGTAGTGTAGCCTTATACCTGTCTCATGTTTGAGTAGTATGTTTCCAAAGCGTTGAGTGAACTGTCCACGAAGTTGGACGCCTTGACTCAAATAGTACCTATTATTTGCTTTGAGTTGTGCAAGAGCGGAATCTGAATTATCGCCGTTAATTGCATCAAATTCAGCCGGGTAATTTTGGTGATGGTCTAAAATAGAGACGATCGATATGGCACCGTTCCCTGCGTCGATTTTATCCAATTTATACCAATTGCGGTGCACGTATTGACGATAGATGTCGGCTCTTATGAAACCTTGCTTGAGATTCATAGTATAGCCGAGCCGAGTCATCAATCGGTCCATACTCATTTCATCATTGCTAGAAGCAAAATAGCGCTCATTTGGAGTAAGTAATGCAGTTGGTAGAGTAGTACCTAAATAAGTTTGTTGCGAGCGCTCACTGGTGCCTGCTATAAGTACTTCTAGGTGGTGAATATCTTTGTTGTCGAGGTGGTGTATGAGTTTTAGATATCCGTCGTTTAGGTCAAATCCACCAGAACGTTCGTCTTTTATGGTGTGAAAACCAGAAGCCTCGTTGTGAAAAAGTCCGAAGAGAAGTTGCGTACGATTGGTGGGTAGTATCTCACCAGAAATTGCACCTCTGATTTGATCGAAAGCTCCGGCTGCCAATGAAAATTTGAAATCAGATTTCTCATCACCTACTGGGGTAACGAAATTAAGGGCCCCACCAGTACTTTGAGGTCCAGTTACGATTTGAGCTGCACCTTTGAGAACTTCAATATTAGAATACTTCCAGATAACCGGTGTATAGTAGGCCTCAGGTGCACTATAAGCCGCCGGCGCTGTAAGCACACCATCCTCCATCAATGTAATGCGTGACGAACGAAGCGTTCCTGTTCCACGTATTCCGATATTCATTCGAAGACCCCAGCCATCCTCCTGTTGCCCATAAACTCCTGGTTGACTCTGTAAAACCGTATTCACATCAGTCTGGTCAAAGGCTAAAACCTCCTTCTGTTTAAGCACTATTCCTGCGCCACTGATATGCTGTTCTGCAGATCTTGACTGTGCAGTAATTGTGATACTTTCGAGTTCAACCGGCGCAGGTAAAACTGTGTCGTTTGGTGTCAAAAGTATACTTAGCAGAGCGGGGTAGAGCATGTTATTTAGAATGAATTTAAATAAGACCACAAACGTATTATGTAGAACCATTCTAAACAAGCTGGTGCGCATATTTTTTTTACTTTTTTTGAAACGCTTCGTTCACGCATTCTCTTAGGCTTGTCATCGCAGAATTCGTAGTTTTATGGTAATGAGAAAGGCTTTACTGATTTTTTTATTACTTCTGTTTTTCGGAGGTCTAAAAGGGCAAAATTGTTCTGTAAGTGTATCTGCGGATTCGCTCACGGCTTGTGTTGGTGATACTATATTTTTGGCTGCAACGGGAATGAGCGAATATGAATGGTCACATGATGCTACCTTAAGTTGCGATACTTGTGCCTCGCCTTACATTATTCTTTCTGATACAGCATCTTATGTGGTGGTTAAAGGCGTAAGTCAGGTTTCCCAAATGGCGACGAATGGAAATTTCTCCAGCGGCAACACTGGGTTTCTTACGAATTACACGTACAATGCGACATCGATATGGAACGAAGGCACCTATGCTGTTGGGCCTAACCCTAACGCCGTACATCCTAACTTTGGAAGTTGGGGCGATCATACTACCGGTTCCGGTAACTACATGCTTGTCAATGGCTCGACCGGTGGTAATAAAATTTTATGGCGGCAGAATGTAAGCTTCCCCCCCGGAGTTCAGGTAACCGTAAAATGGTGGATGCTCACTTTCGTAACGCCGGCTGGATCGTTGCAACTCAAGCTTGCTGGAACAAATATTGGAAATGCCGCGAGCACACCTAATTCCACGGGCGTCTGGTTACAAACCTCTAGAACGTTTACAGTTCCTGCTTCTGGTAGTGCCATTCTAAATCTAGTAACGACGAGTGCCGCGCTTTCAGGGAATGACTTCGGTATTGATGATATAAGTTTTCAATACACCTGTGAATC
>CATAQZ010000083.1 GCA_949487015.1 Flavobacteriales bacterium UBA4585 | reverse complement strand
TTGTGAGAGGCCGTGAGAACGATACCGAAATCACAACCCAACTCACGTACAGCGAAGCTCAGTTCTGGAGTAGGACGCAAATCTTCAAAAAGAAACGTGTGAACACCGTTTGCGCTCAAAACCTCTGCTACTTTACGAGCGAAGGACTTTGAGTTGTTTCTACTGTCAAAAGCGATGGCGGCTTTTAATGGCTTCCCATTAAAAAAAGTTTGCGCGTAGCTCGCCAATCCTTGCGTGGCTAAACCTAATGTATACGCATTGATACGGTTAGTTCCCACACCCATGATTCCTCGCATACCGCCTGTACCGAAGTCCAAATCTTTATAAAATGGCTCAATCAAAGCATCACCACCTTTCTTTAAAAGGGTCTCTGCTTCGGCGCGTGTTTCAGCGTCAAATAAATCTGAAGTCCACAAAGTGGCGTTTTGAGTAGCTATGGAAAGAACGTCAGCGCTCATAGATGTCAATGGTTTTTATGAAAAGTAAAAATACAAAAAGGGGGCCGGAGCCCCCTTGACATTCCTAAGACATAGGAATATTTAATCAACAAGTAACGAACTGTTATTCGTTCCCTAACATCTCGTATGAACGTGCGATAAATGCCGTCAATTCCTCACCGTGCAATAAGTTTTGCTGCAGCTTTGCAAGGTCTAAAGCCTGATTCACTGCCGAACTGCGCGACTCAGCATCTTCCGTATCAAGAATCTTCGAAGCCAATGGATGGTTTGCATTTACGATAAGATCATACATGTCTGGGAAATCACCCATACCCATCATGCCACCGCCACCGGTCATTTGCATTTCTTTCATACGACGCATGAATTCTGGAACGGTAATCACTAATGGCGCTTCCGTAGAATCCATATCCTCTAGTTTTAAGGTGAACTTTTCTGTTGGCACTATAGTTTCTAAACGGGTCTTGAGCTCCTCTTTTTGCTTGTCGCTTAATTTTGCCACACGCGTTTCGTCCTTCTTAATCAGGTTGTCAATCAGATCAGAATCTACACGGGCAAACGTGGTGTTTTCATGCTCTTGCTCTAATTTCTGGAGCAAGTGGCTTGTTAACGGCGAGTCTAGAAGTAAAACGCTGTATCCTTTTGCTTTCGCATTTTGGATGTAACTGTGTTGTGCATCTTTATTGGAAGCATACAACACAACGGTCTTTTTATCCTTATCCGTCTGTTGCTCTTTGATGGATTCCAGGTACGCTTCAAACGTGTGAAGGCCACCGTCGGTATCCGTATACATCGCGAATTTCTTCGCCTTGTCGAAGAATTTGTCCTCCGTCAACATACCGTATTCGATGATGATCTTCATGTCGTTCCATTTCGATTCAAAATCGGCACGGTCCTTACGGAACATTTCATCGAGTTTATCGGCAACTTTCTTTGTGATATGAGAAGCAATCTTCTTCACATTACCGTCCGCTTGCAAGTACGATCTACTTACATTAAGCGGAATATCCGGCGAGTCGATGACACCGTGTAGTAGCGTCAAGAAATCAGGGACAATTCCTTCCACGCTGTCCGTAACGAACACTTGCTTCTGGAATAACTGAATCTTATTGCGTTGCGGTTCAACGTTTGGTTTGATTTTAGGGAAGTACAATACCCCAGTTAAATCAAACGGAAAATCTACATTCAAATGGATATTGAATAAGGGTTCCTCAAAGCTTGTAGGGTAAAGTTCTTTATAGAAAGATTTGTAGTCTTCATCTGTTAGGTCCGCTGGTTTGCGCACCCATGCAGGGTTAGGGTTATTAATGGTATTCGGGACTTTGCGAGTCTCCCATTTTGCATCTTCACCTTCGGCCGCAGCGTTGTAGCTTTCGTCCTTCTCGCCAAACTCAATGGAGATCGGCATGAACTTCGCGTATTTGCTGAGCAGTTCGTTGATTTTACTTTCCTCTAAGAAATCTTCGCTATCGTCTGCTATATGGAGTTTAATCTCCGTACCACGGTCTTCTTTTTCTATGGTATTCAGCTCAAACTCTGGATTGCCATCACAAATCCATTGCACGGCAGCCGCATCTTTGTGCGATTTTGTCAGGATTTCAACCTTCTTAGCTACCATAAAGGCAGAGTAGAAGCCAAGTCCGAAGTGTCCAATCAAATCAGCACCTTCCATTTTGCCTTCATATTCTTTTACGAATTCCTCTGCGCCAGAGAAAGCAACTTGGTTAATGTATTTGTCAATTTCCTCAGCAGTCATACCGATACCACGGTCGATGATGCTCAAGGTTTTGGCCTTTTTGTCCAGTTTAATGTGGATGGTCAAATCGCCAAGCTCGCCTTTTGCTTCACCCAAATTGGTCAATGTTTTTAATTTCTGCGTCGCATCGACGGCATTCGATACCAATTCACGTAAGAAAATCTCCTGGTCGCTGTACAAGAACTTCTTGATAATAGGGAAGATGTTCTGAGCGGTTACGTTTATAGATCCTTTTGCCATTTTATAGAATTATTAGGTTTCTGCTACTACTTCAACACTCGTGCCATGTGCCGTGGCGGTAATATTGTGTGACAAGGTGTCCACATTGGTGCCAATTTTACTTTATCTTTTGCCCAAATCAACTTTATCACAAGACAACCTATCATGCATACAGCGAAAATTTCAGGAACTGGCCATTATGT
>CATAQZ010000082.1 GCA_949487015.1 Flavobacteriales bacterium UBA4585 | reverse complement strand
GTTATCCGCCACAGGCAAACCCGTTTATCTGCTCCATTTTGCAAATCCGTACGGAGTATTGACGTATCCCAATCTGGGCGAAAATGTGCGCATCTTGTTGCTTTATGAGAACGACGAATATGCGCAACTCCTGGCGACACAGTTTTTGTTTGGCGCAAGAAAAACTAAAGGCACCTTGCCCGTAGATCTCAACCAGTGGGGCGAGGTTGGTGATGGAGAACAGACTGAAGATTTACTACGATTAAAGTACGGTCTCCCTTTTGAGGTAGGCCTTGATGTGGGGCCCTTAAATCGCATCGATTCTACCGTTGAGTACGCCATTTCGGCAGGTGCTGCGCCCGGTGCACAGGTTATCATTGCCCGTCACGGGACTATAATCTATGATAAGGTTTTTGGTTCGCACACCTACGCGGAAACCGATCCGGTGGAATGGACCGATCTCTATGATATTGCTTCGGTCACAAAGATTACCGCGACGCTGCCCGGTATAATGACATGGTACGAAAAGCAGCCGCTACTTTTAAAGTCTACCTTAGGCAATCATACGAATCGATTAAAAGGTTCGGACAAAGAAAAATTGGTTTTCGAAGATGTTTTAGCCCACCAAAGTGGCTTGCAAGCTTGGATTCCTTTTTATGCATCCACTATAGAAAACGATAGTACAAAGGCTTATTGGTACAGCGCTATCCCTTCTGAGGGCCGTAATGAAGTGGTTCCTGGTATGTATTTACGTTCAAACATACGCGATACCATGTTCGCAATGCTAGCGAAGAGTCCACTCAAAGGAACTGATTACCGTTATTCCGATCTGGGGTATTATTTATTCCAAGAAATGCTCGAAGAACGATTTAATGAGCCCCTTGATAGGTGGGCAGCAAATACTTTCTATGCCCCGCTGGGTGCACATCGATTGACCTACAATCCATTGGAAAACGGATTCTCGAGAGGTGAGATTACTCCAACTGAGATAGATGGTTACTGGCGCAATAGAACAGTCCATGGTACAGTTCACGATATGGGCGCTGCAATGATGAATGGGGTTGCGGGTCACGCAGGATTGTTTTCAAATGCAAACGACTTAGCGAAAATGATGCAGATGTATTTGAATGGGGGCTATTATGGGGGCTATCGCTATTTTCAAGAATCAACGATAGAATTATTTAGTGGATGTGCGTTTTGTGAGTTACAGAATAGACGCGGTTTAGGTTTCGATCGTAAGCAGTTAGAAGATGGGCCAGGACCTAGTTGTACGTGTGCTTCTGAACAAAGTTTTGGTCATACGGGTTTTACTGGTACAATGGTGTGGATGGACCCTAAAGAGCAGCTGCTTTACATTTTTTTAAGCAATAGAACCTTTCCAGACGCTGAGAATTGGAAACTCAGTAAAATGGATGTTCGAACCAATATTCAAGAGTACATTTACGACGCCCTTAATTAAGAGAAATACCTTAAGCCGCATGAAAATTGGAGTTGTTTGTTATCCTACCTATGGTGGATCAGGAGTGGTTGCTACGGAATTAGGCATCCAATTGGCCAAAAAGGGCCATGAAATCCACTTCATCACCTACAGCCAGCCAGTCCGTTTAGATATATTAGAGCCGAATATATTTTACCACGAAGTTAATGTACACGATTACCCATTGTTTGAATACCAGCCTTATGAATTGGCGCTGAGTTCAAAAATGGTAGATACCGTATTGACTGAAGGTATTGAATTATTGCACGTCCATTATGCTATTCCACACGCGTATGCGGCATATATGGCAAAAAAAATCTTATTAGAAAAAGGAAAGTATTTGCCCGTTGTTACAACATTACACGGAACGGATATTACTCTAGTTGGTAAACATCCATCGTACAAACCTGCAGTAACCTTCTCGATTAATAAGAGTGATGTGGTTACGAGTGTGAGTGAAAGCTTGAAAAAGGATACTTTGAGTTCTTTTGTTGTCAAAAATGAAATAGATGTAATACCGAATTTTATTGATATCGACCTTTATAATATCGATGATGAATGTAATCGTTCTCAGATAGCGCCGAATAACGAAAAAATAGTCATTCATATTTCAAATATGCGTCCGGTTAAGCGCATACCGGATGTGATTGAGATATTCCACCGTATCGCTCAAAAAGAAGATGCGATCTTATTAATGTTAGGTGATGGTCCGGAACGCGAAAGAGCGGAGCAGCAAGTTCGGGATCTAGGAATCGCCGAAAAAGTAAGGTTTTTAGGTAAGACTACAGAAGTTCGCCGATTGCTCTGTATGAGTGATCTGTTTCTGCTTACCTCGCAGAACGAGAGCTTTGGCTTGGTAGCTTTAGAGGCAATGGCTGCGAAGGTTCCTGTAATAAGCTCGAACGTTGGAGGTATACCAGAGGTGAATGTACATGGTGTTACGGGTTATTTAGCATCTCCTGGAGCAGTTGAAGAAATGGCAGCTCATAGTTTATCGCTCTTACAGGATGATGCGAAATTGGCCCAATTCAAACAACAAGCTTTTGATCATGCGAAGAAATTTTCTATCGAAAAGATCGTTCCTATGTATGAAGAAGCGTATGAAAAAGCACTAGCTGCAGTCTGGTAGTCTAGTTTGAGACATTGTTTTTGAGTGGTATCGGAATTCTCAATAAAATCTAGATATGTTTGAGTTTCTGCCATTTTTGAAGGAATTACCCACCGATTCGTTTGGTTTTATACCCTTCTTTTTGCAAATAATCGGTCGCTTTATCGCGAACATTGCCTTGAAGGATGATTTCACCGTCTTTACTGCTACCACCAACGCCGCACTGCTGTTTTAGTACTTTTCCTAAGTCTTTCAGTTCCTTTTCATCGCCCTGAAAACCTCTAATGATTACGACTTGCTTACCTCCTCGGCCCTTTTTTTCGAAATAAAGCTCAAGCAGCTGCTCGCCAGGAGTTAAGGGTTCTTCAGTACCTTCCTCAAATGCTGGAGGTTCGAATTCTGGATTCGTACTAAAGACAAAGCCTCCTAAGTCCTCTAAATTGATTTTCTTTGGTCTATTCTTTTTAGCCATATCTATGAGCCGCTACATTTCTAGTCTAAGTAATCCAAAAGTAAAGGAGATTGTCCAATTAGTCTCTAAAAGTAAGGCACGTAAAGTCTTTGGGGTTTGTGTAGTTGAAGGACGCCGTGAAGTAGAGCGGGCATTGGCCTGTAATTGGGAGATGAAAGAATTGTGGACGCTTGAGCAAGCTTCGCCCATATCAGGTGTTCCAGAAAGTACTGAACATTTTGAGGTAAGCGCTAAAGTCTACGAAAAGATCGCATATCGTGATGCAACCGAAGATGTGGTGGCGGTATTCTATCGTCCAGATAGCAGCTTTGCATCACGTTCAAAGATTCTTGATGCAGCACGACGTATAGTGGTAGTCGAAGGCATAGAAAAACCAGGAAATCTAGGTGCAATAATGCGTACAGCTTTAGCGGCAGGCGCAGGGGCAATCGTTCTAGCTGATCCTGCATTAGATCCTTTTGGACCCAATGTTGTTCGCAACGCTACAGGTGCACTGTTTGAGCTCCCTATTTTTATGGGATCGAGTACACAGGTGCAGCAATGGCTAAACGATAGTGGCTTTACGGGATACATCACGCACATGCATGAGGATGCGGTATCGATGTATGAGGTGAATTGGGCACCGAAATCGGCAATCATATTAGGAGAGGAGAGTGGAGGCCTGTCTTCTACGTGGCTAGAGAGTGGCTACGAAAATGTTATTATTCCTATGGAAGGCAAGTCTGTTGACAGTTTAAACGTAAGTGTTGCAGCTGCAGTATTACTCTATCAATGCGCGGGATCGCAAATAAAATAGGAATGGGGTAAAAAAGATACGGTCCGCCGAAGCGGACCGTATACCAAACCAATAAACCTAAGCTACCCTTTCGGGTACATATCAAATGTAATGATACAAACGTTACATTGTACTGTGCTCTAATGAAATAAAAGCGTTTTGGGTTTCCGACTTATTTCGATGGTGTATAGTTTTTTACCATTAATGTCTCGATTGAGACTACTTAAAATCCGTGAGATTTCATGGCTTCAGCGGTTGGACTTCCTTTAACTGAAATTAATTCATTAGGTGATCCAGTATAAAGCAGTTGACCACCTAATTCACCTCCTTCTGGCCCAATTTCAATAACATGGTCACAGCGCTTAATTACGTCCAAATCGTGTTCAATCACAAGAACGGTGTGCCCAAGATCAACCAATTCATTAAAGGCTCGAAGCAGCTTTTTTACGTCGTCAAAGTGCAGACCGGTTGTGGGTTCATCAAACAAGAAGAGGGTTTTACCGTTTTTGATTCCTTTAGATAAGAAGAAGGCCAATTTAACTCGCTGGGCTTCACCTCCGCTTAACGTTGAGCTGCTTTGGCCTACATGCGCATAACCTAGGCCCACATCTTGCAATGGTTGCAGTTTATTCGCAATCTTCGCTTGGTTATGTTCTTTAAAAAATTCGATAACCTCATCGATAGTGCAATCTAGAATGTCCGAAATGGTTTTTCCATGGAATTTCACTTCAAGTATTTCTGCCTTGAATCGTTTGCCATTGCATGCTTCACAAGGAAGATGTACATCCGCCATAAATTGCATTTCAATCGTCACTTCGCCTTCACCTTTGCAGGTGTCACATCTTCCGCCGTCAGTATTAAAGCTAAAATGTTTGGCTTTGTAGCCTCTTACACGTGCTAGTTCTTCGCTAGCAAAAAGATTTCGAATATCATCGTAAGCTTTAAGATAGGTTACTGGGTTGGAGCGCGAAGATTTACCAATGGGGTTTTGATCGACCATCTCGACGTGCTGAATGGCATTTAAGTCACCTTTTAATGCTTTATGTATGCCGGGGCGTTCTCCGACCATTTCCAAATGTTTCTTTAAAGCGGGATAAAGAATTTGCTTAATAAGTGTACTCTTACCTGAGCCACTTACTCCAGCTACCACACTGAAGACACCTAGCGGTATAGCAACGTCAAATCCTTTCAAGTTATGTTGTCGTACCCCTTCTAAAATTATTTCACCTGATGGTTTACGGAGTATTTGAGGTAAAGGTATTTGCTGGGTGCCATTTAAATAAGCAGCCGTTAATGAAGTCTTATGTTTAAGGACGTCTCGAGGAATACCAGCAGCAAGAATTTCTCCACCTAAATTTCCAGCCGCCGGACCAATGTCAATGAGAAAATCAGCAGCACGCATGAAGGCTTCTTCGTGCTCTACAACGACAACCGTGTTGCCATTATCACGCAGTGCCTCAATAACCGTAATAAGCTGTTGTGCATCTTTTGGGTGTAAGCCTATACTAGGTTCGTCTAGAATATAAAGCGATCCTACAAGCGAAGATCCAAGCGAGGTGGCCAATTGGATGCGTTGGCTTTCACCACCGCTCAAAGTACTAGAAACACGGTTTAAGGTGAGATAGGGTAAGCCAACAGAAATAAGAAAGTCAATTCTTGTGGTAATCTCAGTGAGCAAACGCTTTGCAATGCTCGCATCTTGCTCATCTAAATTAAGATCTTGAAAGAAGATCTTCAGTTTCCGCAGTGGTAATTCCACAAGGTCACTAAGTGAACGCTCATCCACTTTCACATAATTGGCTTCGGGTTTCAGTCGTTTACCTTTGCAAGTACCGCATACTGTTCTCCCACGGTAACGACTTAACATTACGCGGAATTGAATTTTATAGCTTTTACTTTCCAGGTGCTTAAATAGAGCGTTGATGCCTTTTACTCCTTTTGCTCCTTCCCAAAGCAATGTTTTTTCTTCTTCAGTGAGGTCTATATACGGGCGGTGTACTGGGAAATCGTAAGCCGATGCTCCTAGGATAAATTTGTCTTTCCATTTACCCATGGTATCTCCCTTCCATGGAGCAACACAGCCCTCATATACGCTTAAATGAGGATTGGGTACAACCAAATCCGCATCAATGCCCATAATAGATCCAAAGCCTTCACAGCTGGGACAAGCACCTAAAGGGTTGTTGAAGCTGAACAGATGGAGCGTAGGTTCCGTAAAACTCATTCCGTCTAATTCAAACAGGCTATTAAATTCTATGGTTGGGCGATCGTCTGTAAAACGCAATTCACAGGCCCCACGTCCCTCATAAAATGCCGTCTGAATAGAGTCTTGAAGACGGTAGTCGTTGTCCTCGTCATTGATACGCACAACTGCACGGTCTACGACTAGTTGTATTTTATCGGATGTATAGGCGTTTTCTTCAAGAATTTCTTCAATAGTTACGATTTCGTCGTTGACTAAAATTCTAGCAAAACCTTGCTTTGAAAGAATGGATAAATGCTCGAGTGCTGTTCGGTCATTAAACGTGACCGGTGCTGTAATTAGAAATCGAGTTCCCTCACCAAGCTGATGGATAACTTTCATTACATCGCTTACGTTATGACGCTTTACTAATTCGCCAGAAACAGGGCTGTAGGTTTTTCCAATTCTTGCGAATAGTAATTTTAAATAATCATAAATCTCTGTAGTTGTTCCCACAGTCGACCTCGGGTTTCGACTACTCACTTTCTGCTGAATGGCTACCGCTGGCGGAATTCCTTTAATGTATTCGACCTTTGGTTTGTCTAATTTTCCTAGAAATTGACGGGCATATGCACTCAAGCTTTCAACGTATCGTCGTTGTCCCTCTGCAAAAAGAGTGTCAAAAGCCAGCGAGCTTTTTCCTGAACCACTAACTCCAGTAATTACAACTAGTTGGTTTCTAGGTATATTAACGCTCACCTCTTTGAGGTTGTGAACTGCTGCGCGCTTGATTTCGATGTGTGTTGTCATAGTCTAAGGTGGAGGGCAAAGAACAAATTTAACCGAATTGGAACAGTTTTTGTTTCTTTACATTTATATTCACATCAGAATTAACTAATAAAACACTTCGCCTATAGGACGACCATTACGCTAAATCCTTTATTATGAACTTAGGAAAGCTAGCAGACCACGAATTAGTGGAATGTTACCGTAATGGTCAAGAAATTGCCTTAGAAGTGTTGATTCGTCGTCATAAGAAGCGAATCTTTCTCCAAATTTACAGCAAAGTACAGGACCGCCAGATAGCAGACGACTTGTTTCAAGAGACGTTTATTAAAATCATTCGTTCCTTACGGAAATCGAACTATGAAGAAAAAGGCAAGTTTTTGCCTTGGGCCCTGCGAGTCGCGAACAATACAACTCTCGACTATTTCCGTAGAGAATCACGTAAGAAAGAAGTGCGAACTAGCGGCGAATACACGGTATTTGATACTTACGGGGAATCAGATCAGCCTATGGAGGCGGCATTAATTGAAGCTCAAATTAGCGAAGATTTGCACCGTTTAATCGATGCATTACCCGAAGAGCAACGTAAGGTATTAGAGCTTCGTATTTTTTGCGGTTATAGTTTTAAAGACATAGCTGAGGAGACGGATGTTAGTATCAATACGGCCTTAGGTCGCATGCGTTACGCTATAACGAACATTCAGAAACTTATGGTTACACACAATATTAGTCTTGAAGGATAATTTTTTGTGTAGGTCATACGAAGGTGGTGACTCATTTCGTTATTCCCTAGTAAACTCAAAAGAGTCGCTATGGCCAAAACACTACCTTATCAAAACTTGGACGTGGATGCGTCTGAAAAAACCATCCAGTTTTTACTGACTTACAGTAGCGCAACAGCTAGCGTTTCGCTAGAAAATCAACTGGAGGAGTTAGAATTTCTCTATCAGAACTAAAAAAGCCCGCTTTAAGCGGGCTTTTTTAATGATTAGTTCGCGACATCTGAGAAAAATTTGAGTCGTAATAACTGTAATTCATTTTCATCATAGTCGTCGCCAAACTCCTCCAGTAATTCACTCATAGAACCGCTTTCACACTCTTCCGTAAGAAAGTCAAATACCTCTTCTATACTGTCTTCATCCATAATATCTTCGAGGTAATAATCAATATTGATTTTAGTACCGCTTTGTACAATGCGGTCCATTTCATCAATAAGATCTTGCATCTTTAGTCCTTTTGCGCTTGCAATGTCTTCTAGGGGTAGTTTGCGGTCTGTACTTTGAATGATATATACCTTGAGTGCGCTTTTATTCGCAACACTTTTGAAAACCATATCCTGTGGACGGTCGATATCATTTTCCTCTACATATGCCGAGATGGCGTCAACGATAGAAGTCCCGTATTTTTTTGCTTTTCCTTCACCTACGCCTTGAACGTTTTTCAATTCATCCAGAGTACAAGGATAGATGGTGGCCATTTCGCTTAAAGAATTTTCTGCAAAAACGGCGTATGGTGGAACCCCTTTTGATTGCGCAATCTTTTTTCTTAAGTCTTTTAGAACGCCAAACAGCGTATCGTCCATAGCCACAACTTTTTTAGTGTCGTTTGCACCACTATTGAGCTGCTGATAGTTTAGTTCCTTACGCACTTTAAAGGCCTTAGGAAGTTTTCCCGCGTTCCCTTTCTCTGTAACGTGCACTGTCCCGTAGGTTTCGATGTTTTTTTCGAGGTAACGACGGATAATTCCTTGCCGTATCACAGCACGAAGGTGACTCTCAGTTTTGTCTTTTTGTATTGCCCAAGTTTTGAGAGTATCCGCATCGTTTTGAACAAGTATGGCAGTCTTATTTCCACGAAGTATATTGATAACTTCTGAAGTTTTGAATTTTCCGTTCGTTTCGTTTACACAAGCAATGGCATCAAGAAGCTCTGCACTGGCATCTACCTTTTCGCGCGGATAACGACAATTATCACACATCTTATCGCAATCGTCTTCATGGAATTCTTCTCCAAAATAATGCAAGAGAACACGACGGCGACAAGTCGCCGCTTCAGCATAACCGGTGGCTTCTTCGAGCAATTGACGTCCAATCTCTTGCTCGCTTACCGGTTTTTTGCTCAAAAACTTCTGAAGGCGCTCAATATCTTTAATATCGAAATAGGTGATGCACTTTCCTTCACCGCCATCGCGACCGGCACGACCCGTCTCTTGGTAGTAGCTCTCCAAGCTTTTTGGCATATCGTAATGCAGAACATAACGAACGTCTGGTTTGTCGATGCCCATACCAAAGGCTATAGTAGCTACGATTACATCGCAGTCTTCATTCAAGAATGCATCTTGATGTTTGATTCGCTTTGCACCTTCTAACCCTGCATGATAGGGTAGTGCGTTAATGCCATTGATCTGCAATTGTGCTGCAAGATCCTCTACTTTTTGTCGGGATAAACAATACACAATGGCACTTTTGCCGATATTCTGACTAAGTAGCTTAATAATATCATGGTCGATATCTCGCTTCGGCCGTACCTCGTAGTATAAGTTGGGACGGTTAAAACTAGAAAGGAAGATGTTCGGCTCTTCCATTCCCATAGTTTTTATAATATCTGCTTGCACTTTCGGTGTAGCTGTTGCTGTAAGTGCTATTACAGGCTTTCTACCTAATTCTCTAACGCTTTTTTTAATAGTTCTGTAATCGGGTCTAAAATCATGCCCCCACTCAGAAATACAATGTGCCTCGTCGATAGCGAAAAAACTGATTTCGATTTCCTTTAATAATTCGATGTTCCCAATCTTATTCAAAGACTCCGGTGCGACGTAAAGAAGTTTTGTCAGGCCTGCGCGGAGGTCTGCATGTACCTGTTCCATTTCCTTTTTTGTCAGCGAACTATTAAGTACGTGTGCGATGCTGTCCTTTTCAGAATACCCGCGAATGGCATCCACTTGATTTTTCATCAATGCGATTAACGGGCTCACAACGATAGCTGTTCCCGGGCTGGAAAGTGCCGGGAGCTGGTAGCACATGCTTTTACCACCACCGGTTGGCATGATCACAAAAGTGTCTTTGCCAGCAGCGATACTCTCTATAATGGCCTGTTGATTTCCTTTAAATCCTGAAAAACCGAAATAGGTCTTTAAATGGTCTTCCCAATTCACCGACATAAGCGTGTGGTTTATTCCCTTTTAATATACGCCAATTTTCAGCAGATTGTGAAGGTACTACAGATTGTTTTTCGGATTTTTGGACTTTGAAAGATTCTATGAACACTGCGAAAACAAAAAATTCCATGAGTTTTTTGGAGCACCTTGGGGAGCTCCGATGGCATTTAATGCGCAGTTCGTTGGCCATTGTACTGTTTTCGATAGTAGCATTCATGAATCGGTCTATAGTTTTTGACCAATTAATCTTCGGTCCAAAGCAGCCCGATTTCTTGACTTATCGCTTTTTTTGTTGGTTATCGAGCTTCGTAGGTGGTGATGTATTCTGTTTCGACGAAGTTCCATTCGAACTTTTAAATATGCGAATGAGCGGGCAGTTTCAGATGCACTTATGGGTTTCGCTTGTCGCTGGGGCTATTATCGCTTTTCCATATGTTTTTTGGGAGGTTTGGCGGTTTGTTAAACCTGGACTGCATGAAACTGAAAGGAAAAGCAGTAAAGGTGTTATTTTCTTTACGACCGTTCTATTTCTACTAGGTGTCTTGTTCGGTTACTACGTAATCGTTCCACTCAGTATTCAGTTCCTAGGTACCTACAGGGTCAGCGCTGAAGTAGTAAACAGAATAGATTTAACCTCGTACATCAGCATGGTGAGTTCCATTACATTGGCTACAGGAATTTTATTTCAACTACCTATAGTGGTCTATTTCTTCAGTAAATTAGGTATGTTGACCCCGGAACTACTCAAACAATATCGCCGACACGCTATCGTTGGTATATTACTGTTAAGCGCGGTCATAACACCACCAGATCTCGCATCGCAAATTTTAGTCACATTACCCGTATTGCTATTGTATCAAATCAGCATCATGGTGAGTCGACGTATTGTAAAAAGAAAGGCCGCACGCTCTTGAAACTAGAAGCAAAAAATATTGTCAAGAAATACCGTTCACGAACCGTTGTGAACGATGTGAGTTTTGAGGTGAATCAAGGCGAAATTGTTGGTTTGCTAGGACCTAATGGAGCGGGTAAAACGACTAGTTTCTATACCGTGGTAGGCCTGATCCGTCCCTACAGCGGTGAGGTATTGCTCGATGGACAGTCCATTCAGAAAATGCCCATGTTTAAGCGTGCACAGCTCGGAATTGGTTATTTGGCGCAGGAGGCTTCCGTTTTTCGTAAGCTGAGTGTTGAGGACAACATTAAGGGCGTGCTAGAAATGACAAAGCTTTCGAAGACGGAACAAGCCGCTCGCTTGGAGGAATTGCTCGAGGAGTTTGGATTAACACGTATTCGATCCACCCGTGGAGACTTATTGAGTGGGGGAGAACGTCGAAGAACGGAAATAGCTCGAGCCCTTGCTACGAAACCGAAATTTATATTGTTAGATGAGCCTTTTGCGGGAGTAGATCCTATCGCAGTCGAGGACATTCAAAGCATTGTGGCCGGTCTTAAAAAGAAAAACATAGGGATCTTAATCACGGATCATAACGTGCAAGAAACTTTGGCCATCACGGACCGCACCTACCTCATGTTTGAAGGTAAAATTTTAAAAAGTGGTACGGCAGAAGAATTGGCTGCGGATGAGCAGGTGCGTCGCGTTTATCTAGGTCAGAACTTCGAGCTTAGGGCGCGTAAATAACTCACTAATCTTTTGGGTAAAGGGTCACGTGGTATACGTGGTTTCCTTCCTTTATACGCCTCAAGCGTTGGCGCGAATCGTTCAAGGGCTTTTGCGTAAAGCGGAAGATCGTATGCATTCATCGATGCCCAAATCTCGTGGTTGCTAACGGGTTTGCTGCCGCCTTTATTGTGATGTTCTGCTTGCGTGTTCTTCCAGCCCAACACTTCGCCAAAGTAGGCAATGGAAGCGCTGTAATGCTCCGTGAAGCCAACGGCGTCGAGTCGGTCAAAATTGGCTAAGGCCTTATGGAGCACCTCAGGATCTTTCAAGAATTCTTTTTGGTTGAGGTAGCCGCTTAAAAAAGCAGTTTGTCGGTTGTTGCTTTGGACCAATTTTGTGAAGTCTTCCGGCGATTCGATCCCTTCCATAAGCTTCGCATGCTTTTCATTCATGCGTTTGCTGTAATGATTGTAATGGCTAATGCTTCTTGCGATGGGTTCACGAAGCAGAGTGACTACGGTTGCATCGGAATCGATAATGACCGGGCGCAAGGGAAAATGACCATATATGCATTTGATTTTCGGGTCAGCCAGTGCTTTTGCAAGGTTTTCGTCTAAATCTTGGTGCGAATAAATAGCGGCTCTTTCGGCTTCAGTGTAATTGGATTCCAATAAAAGTCGCAAGGAAGTCCCTGCGGTTTTTGGGATGTGAATAAAAACGAGTTTCTTTGACTTAGACATAGGCTCGAAAATACGTGTTAAAAACCAAAATACAGGCACCCGTTTTTATTCTAGGCATGCACCGCAGTGGAACGACCATGGTGGCGCAAGCGCTAGCCTCTGCTGGGGTATATCCTGGTGCCATATGTGATCACAACTCTGAGCCCCTTTATGCGATTGATATCAATGAACGTTTGCTCGAAGAGGCGAACGGGAATTGGTGGAACGTTCCTGCGGAGAGCGCATTAGAGGCCGCTGTTAAATCGGGCATGAGTGCGCTGAAAGCACGCGATCTATATGCTGCGCATCTGAAGATTTCAACGGGCAGTTCGTTGCGTCAATGGATGCATTATGCGGGGCCTTGGCTGGTTAAAGACCCACGTTTATGTCTGACTTTGCCTTGGTGGTTAGAACGTTTTCCTAATGCTAAGGTGATTTGGGTATTACGTGATGAAGCGGCCGTTGTGGATTCTCTGCTTCTTCGCCAGTCGCTTTCTTACGAAGCGCAAAGTGCATTGGGTGCTGAGGGCGCTTTAGAATTGGCTCGTGCCTATACTTCGAACGCAGCGAAGCTACTTAAACGCTATGGCGTCGATTACCGTGCGGTGCATTATGAAGATTTAACCAGCAGCGATGAAGCTATTCAACGCAAGACGTGGTTTAGTTTATACCAGTTTGCAAATGTCAAGCCAGGTCAAATGACAGGGTTTACTCGGCGTGGTAAAAAACAAGCGGAAGAATCAGTGCAAAAAAAGTCAATGTATGTGTTGCCCACTGACGGGCCGTTGGTGAGTGTGATTGTGCCGAATTATAACCATGCTGACTATTTAGACGAGCGCATCTCCACCATAGTGAATCAAACCTATCAAAACATTGAAGTGCTGCTCATGGACGACTGTTCACCCGATGAGAGTCGAAGTGTACTGGAAAAATGGGCTGCAAAGGACGATCGCTTGGAGGTGTTGTTTAACGAAAAGAATTCAGGAAGCCCTTTTGCACAATGGGCTCGGGGTTCCGCATGGGCAAAAGGGAAATATTTATGGATCGCTGAAAGCGATGATGCGTGTGCATTGGATATGTTGGCATTGCATGTGGATGCCCTTGAGCGCAACAAAAAAGCGGTGATGGCCTACAGCCACAGTCATTTAGTGGATGAGGAAGGTGGGTTTTTACGCGATTTTAAGGAGGATTATGGATTTATATTTGGCGATGCTTCGCGCTGGAAATCGGACTTTACGGTGGATGGCAAGGTAGAGGTTGCGCGAAGTATAATTTTTTCAAATACAGTGCCTAACGCGAGCGGAGTTTTATTTCGAAAATCGGTTTTTGATCAGGTGGGTGCCCCTGAGACGAGTTGGCGCTTGAACGGAGACTGGTTGTTTTATGCGCGGTTGTTGCAGCACGGTGAGTTACAGTTTTTTGCAACGGCGAGAAACTATTTTCGTTTTCACGAACGTACGCAGCGTTCCAGAGCCATTGCCAGTTATACGGCCTTTGATGAAATTTTAGCGATGTACGACATCTTCGAACGTGAAGGTTGGACGGATCAGCAAACCTTGCAGTCTGCCCGTGCGCAAGTTGCCATGTGGTGGGCAGGTAATGTGTTTAGTATGAAATGGAGCTGGGAGGTGTTGCGAAATAACGGGCGTTTGTTTCGGGTTTTTAGAAGGTACCGTAGTGGATTGCTGATTTATTTAGTGAAGAGTGCATTGATAAAATCGACCGGCGGTGTAGTGAAGGCGTTGGGTTTGAAGGAGCCGGTAAAGAAATTGGCTGCTCGATTATTTCCAAAAACTTTTTTCCCGTATTGATGAAGCTATCTGTGATCATACCGGCATATAATGCAGCGGCGACGCTGGGTGAGGCCCTGTGTTCCGTGGAGCAGCAGCACGTGCAACCCTTTGAAGTGGTGGTGGTGAACGACGGCTCGACGGATGAAACGGCGGCGGTAATCCAGTCATTTATGGACCGATTGCCTTTGGTTTGTGTGGATCAAGCAAATGCGGGATTGGGTGCAGCACGAAATGCGGGCATGCGCGCGGCGAAAGGAGATGCTTGGGTGTTTTTAGATGCGGATGATGTTTGGGGTTCGAATAAATTGGCCCATGCACGGGATTATTTGATGCGCTTTCCAGACGTTCAGTGGTTTTACACGCCCATCTTTGAGTGGAGTCCAGCAGATGCTGGGGCGCGGATGCGCGAGCGTGCTTGCCCGAAGATTCGAGCCGTAGAAGATTTTTTGGCCTTCAATCCTATTGTTCCGAGCACTGTGATTATGCGATCGGATACGACGTTTAGATGGGAGGAAGATCGTGAATTACAGGAGGACGCCGGCGCCTATTTGGAGCTGTTCTCTAGGGGTGTGATGCCAATGAAGATTCCACATTGTACCACTAAATATCGATTGGATTTTGGAATGACGGCTGATGCAGAAGGGCATGTGGATAAGGTGATGAAAGCGGTGGAGAAGGCTAGGAAATTGGGCCATATTGATGACCAGCAGCTGGCACTTTACGAGGTGCGTAAGGCTTACGAACTTGCAAGGACATACAAGAAACGTGGCGATAAAACGGAGCAGAAAAAGTGGAAGAAGAAAGCGCTGCTTAAGGCAAAGGTAGCGCACGTTCCGTTAAATCTATTTTGGCGACTTCGCTGGTTGATCTAAAAAGATCATGTGCGTAACGCTGAGGTAGGAGAAAGGATAATCGTTGAGCCCTTTCGTCCATTGCAAAACTGACCTGTTTTTTCCACCAAAGTTTCTATCGATGCTTAGGTTCAGTATACGGGGCCAATCACCGTCTCTAAAATATCCAGTAAAGGTTTTTAATTCAGCGTGGAGGCCGATCCCATTGTCCATTCTTTGGGTAATTAAAACGTTACCCAGAAATCCATCGTTTTGGGGGTAGTCCACCCAGTGCGTTTGATAGACCTGGAAGCCAGCGTTAGTAGAAATCCAAAATCGGGTATACTTCGGATTCCAGCGTCCGGTGAAAAAGAAAGCGTACCCAGGTGCATCGGTGAAACGAGCATTGTTTAGCGGACCGGCGGCGGTCTTCAGGTGGGTAGTGAAATACACTTCCTTTGTGCCATCATCGTTATTTTCATAGAGTCGATGTGAGATGTTTACAATGACGTCGCCGGCTTGAATGCCCTGTCCACTTTCGCCTCGAGAAGCGCGCAGATCGCGCACATCTGTTGTCGTTCTAAACGCTTCCACACTTTGGTGTATCACGTTGAATAGTGTTTTTCCTGAGACCAATTGGACCTCATTGTGCCAATTCACGAATTGGTCATCTCCGCGAAGACTGATTTGCGTGCTGGAGCTGGCGTAATTTCTATGTACTCCTGCCACGGTCGGTATAGGCAACGCATTTGGTCCTAAAAAGGCATGGGAATACGTCATGTAATGCGTCCATGGTGTGGCACCGTCCCAATTGTGCGTTTGATTCCACCAGTTGAATTGGGCTTGAGCACTGAACGTGATCAAAGAAAGTAGAAGTAAAATCGTACTGCGCCGCATTATTCGAGATCGGTTTTAATTTTCTGTCGCAGGTAAATGAGATTGGCGTTTTTTTCGGCCATGTGCTTGTACTTTTCCTCAGGGAGGTACAGCTTTTTCACCTGCTCACTTTCCACCAATATGGTTTCAAATCGCAAGGCAAAATTGTCCAATTTCTTTCTTAAATAAGGAACCAATTCCTTTTGCTCCTCATTGAAATAACCAAGCTGAATGTTATTGTCTAGGGATATCTGCAATGTGTTCTTATCAAGAATTTTAGGGACTTGCGCCGAAAGCAGCGTGCGTATGGCCGTTTTTACGTGCCTTTGCTTCACATAAGTGCCAAGTGCGTCGATTAGTTCCTTTTCGTTGAATACACTTTGAGGACCTTCCTGTACCTGAGGAGCAGCTTCCTCATCCGCTGATTCGGGTACAAAAGCGGGCGAATTGTTTTCTTTTGATAGGTCGTTCAAGGCCGCCATAAGTGATAGTCCACCGCTGTTCGGTGTGGCTGGTGGTGGCGTTGAAGCTTTAAGTGATTTAGTGTCAAATGCTGCTTCTGGACTCGCAACAGGCGGTTCATGGGGAGCGGTTTCTGGTAGTGTGGGTTCTTCAGGTAAATCATCGAGAGCAGCACTTTTACCTACTACAGACTCTGAAGCCGAGGAAGCCTTGGCCTCTTCTTTTGCTACGCTCGGAGTAGCAACAGTTTGAGAAGTGTTTTCTACTGGGGATGCTGCTGGCACGGGCTTTGGTGCTGGTGTGCTCCGTTTAGGTATGGCTGGCGGTAGAAAATCCTCGGTGGATTTAGGCGCTACGCTGGGTTGCGACTTTTTTTTTTCCTGCGAAATAAATTCGACCAATTTTAAGAGCCCCAGTTCTACTAAGATTCGTGGTTGACTTGCCATTTTATATTGCCCGTCGAGTTCATTGAAAACCTTCAACCCGTGAAGTAAGAAGCGTGTAGAGCTTGCCTTGCTTTGGCTGAGGTACTGTTCGCGTATGGACGGTCCTACTTCGAGTAGTTCTACCGTACGTGGTTCTCTTGCAACCAATAAGTCCCTGAAGTGCTTTGCCATTCCTACAACGAATTCATGTCCATTGAATCCTTTTTCTAAAACTTCGTTATAAAGTAAGAGCAGGTCCGGATAGTTCACCTCATTGGCCAGTTTAACTGTGCGGAAGAAATAGTTGTAATCAAGTATGTCGAGCACATTAACAACTTGCTCGTAAGTCAAATCATTGCCCGAAAAGCTAACCATTCGATCGAATAATGAAAGCGCATCACGTAAAGCGCCGTCTGCCTTCTCTGCAATCATATGCAAGGCTTCCGGTTCTGCGTTGACGCCCTCTTTTTCTGCAACAAAAGCCAAATGACCGGCAATATCATCCACAGTGATACGCTTGAAGTCAAAGATTTGACAACGGGATAAAATGGTTGGTATGATTTTATGCTTTTCCGTGGTCGCTAGAATGAAGATGGCATGCGCAGGCGGTTCCTCGAGCGTCTTCAAGAAGGCATTAAAGGCCTGCTGAGAGAGCATGTGTACCTCATCAATGATGTATACCTTGAATTTACCGGTTTGTGGAGCAAAGCGCACTTGATCTATAAGCCTGCGGATATCATCCACAGAATTATTCGAAGCAGCATCGAGTTCGAAAATGTTAAGCGCTAATTCTTCATCATTTAAATTCGCCCCACCATTGATTACTTTTGCCAAGATTCGTGCACAAGTAGTTTTACCTACACCGCGCGGTCCACAAAATAATAGTGCTTGGGCTAAATGATCGTTATCAACGCTTTTAAGCAGTGTATCTGTAATGTGCGACTGTCCTACAACGGCCTCAAAGGCCTGCGGGCGGTACTTTCTTGCTGATACGACGAATTGCTCCATAGCACAAATATAAGCGGTGATTGGACCAATTTCTACAGGAATAAAAAAAGACCTGTAAACACGTTGCTAACATACCTTGTCCGAATGGGAAAAGTCTCGTACATTTGCACTCCTTAATTTTTAAGTTCAAATAATTATGAATCAGTACGAAACCGTTTTCATTTTGAATCCCGTTTTATCTGAAGATCAGGTAAAGGAAGCGGTAGATAAGTTCGTAGGCCTCATGAAAGAGAAGGGCGCGAGCATTATCAACAAAGAAAACTGGGGCCTCAAGAAGATGGCTTACCCAATCCAAAAGAAAAAGAGTGGCTTTTACCACTTTGTAGAATTTACAGCTCCTGGTGAAGCAATCGCTCCATTAGAAGTTGAATTCAAACGCGACGAGCGCATCATGCGTTTCTTGACCGTGAGAATGGACAAATACGGCATCGAATACGCTGCGAAGCGTCGTGCAAAAGCTAACGCATAAATACATAGACTATGGCATTTAAAGGAAAAGGTGATGTGCGTTACTTGCAGCCCATCAACGTAGAAAGCGGCAATCAAAAGAAATACTGTCGTTTTAAGAAATCCGGTATTAAATACATCGACTACAAGGATCCAGATTACTTGTTGCGTTTTGTAAACCCACAAGGTAAAATCTTACCTCGTCGTTTGACCGGTACTTCATTGAAATATCAAAGAAAATTGTCTACAGCCATCAAACGTGCTCGTCACATTGCATTGATGCCTTACGTAGCTGATAACCTCAAATAATTCAGTACCATGGAAATCATTCTAAAGAAAGACGTAGAAAACTTAGGTTTTGCTGACGACGTGGTAACTGTTAAAGATGGTTACGGTCGTAACTTTTTAATTCCTCAAGGAATTGGAGTTTTGGCTACAGAAAGTGCAAAGAAGGTTTTGGCAGAAAACTTACGTCAACGTGCCCATAAAGAAGCTAAAGCGATTGCGGATGCAAAAGCGACTGCAGAGAAATTGGGTGCTGTTGAACTAAAGATGACTGCGAAAATCGGTCAAGGCAACAAATTATTCGGCTCAATCACCAACGGTCATGTTGCTGACGCTCTCGCAAAAGAGGGTGTGTCTATGGACAAGAAATTCATCCAAATCGTGGGTGGTTCTGTTAAGGCATTGGGACATTACACTGCAAACGTTCGCCTTCACCGTGAGGTGGTTGTAGCGTTTGAATTTGATGTTGTTGCTGAAGCTTAATCCAGCCACTACAAGCATAGAAAAGCCATTCCATTAGGAGTGGCTTTTTTTTTAGCCATTTGCTATGAAAAAAGAAGAACATCCAACGTTTACCAAATTTTTAAGTTTGGGCCTGGTTACGGGGCTCTTTATAGGCTTATTCACAGATAATATCGGCCTTTGGTTGCCCGTAGGTGTTGCTTTTGGCGCTGCCCTTGGCTACCAAAAACTAGAACAAAAATAGTTCGAGGTTCGCGTTGGAACCGGCGCGAGCATGCTATGATTTATTCGTGTCTTAAGGCATCCACGGGGTTTAGTGCAGCT
>CATAQZ010000081.1 GCA_949487015.1 Flavobacteriales bacterium UBA4585 | reverse complement strand
CGAGCGCTCACAAAGCACGCCTTCGTAAGGCCGTGAGCACTGCACCCTCATGGGCGTTATTTGCGCTCGCTCTTGCAGCAACAATGGTCATTTATCAAATCCTTAGCGCTGAAGTTCAGCCTTTTATTTACTTTGCTTTTTAACAGCTACGACTTATCTTGAGGGAAAGCTAAAAATGGATGTTTAAGGGACATAAGAGGATAGGTTTCTGGGGGATAACGGCATTATTCGCGTTGTTCGCATCGAGTTGCGACCAACCGCCAGTAACCGTCGGTCCACTCTTCATACCACTGTACGAAGCCGGCGAGCAGTTTAGCTTTCGTGGTTTGCATGCGGTAGATGATAGTGTAGTTTTAGTTGGCGGTTCTGAAGGTAGTTTTTGCTTTAGTCTTGATGCAGGAATCCATTGGGAATTCATTCAAATCCCCGATGCACCAGAGAGTCAGTTCCGTAGCGTTTGGGCCTTAGATCATTCTCGTTTCATCGCCGTAAGCGCTGGGGCGCCTTCCTACATTTACTTTACTGAAGACCGTGGTGCACAATGGTCGCGGGTATTTTCAGATACTGCACAATCTACTTTCCTAGACGGCATCACATTTGCAAATGATACTTTAGGCTGGGTTTTTGGCGATCCCGTAAATGGACGTTTTAAACTTTTACGGACCATAGATGGCGGTCGGCATTGGGCTGAGATAGAAGGACCAATCGCAATTGACGGTGAGGCTGCATTTGCTGCAAGTGGATCGTCTATTCTTTACCACGATTCAACACTGAGCATTGTAACTGGCGGAACCGTCTCGCGTATACACCTGTCACCAAATCAAGGGAAAAATTGGGTAGCCAAATGGCTGGAATTACCTCAAGGATTACCAAGCCAGGGCGCTTTCGCGCACGATTGGCACGACGGTCATTACATTATTGTAGGAGGTGATTACCTCTACGATACTGCAGCATTAGGTAATGCAATTGAATACGATCCTGAAAGTGCCTATTATTCAGCGGCTGAAAAGTTTAGAGATCTCCCGTATAGTTCTGATGTGGTAAGTGCAGGACAGAATGTGTATTTTACCGGTACAGCTGGTATGTATTATGCAGATTCTGCTTTACATGAATTGGACACCACAGCCATGCACAGCCTTGCTTTCAGCGGAAAATATGTGTTTGTCTCCGGCCCAAAGGGTCGCATAGGACGTATTTTTCAAGGAACCAGGCAAGAGTTAAATGAGTTAAAACGAGTAGTAGATAAACGATGACAAAATCAGGTATACCCCCCGTAACCTTTAAGAGAATCGCCACAGCTATGGGCTTTTCACCAATGGCGAAGGCGAACCTTGCAGAAGTCCACCGGATTGCTCAAAGATGTGATGCACAGATGTATGTGTTCCATATCGGCGAGTGGAATGACCGCTGTGAGACTACTTATACTGGTTTCTTATCGGATTTAGGCATACCCAAGTCTGATGTTGAATTGGTTTGTAAAGAGGGCGATCCAAAGGAAGAATTACGTCTGCTTTGCCAGGAAAACAATATTGACTTGCTTGCTTTAGGGGCTCTAGTAAGAGAGAATATGTTTAAGGTTTTTACCGTCAGTATTGCTCGCGATGTTTGCCGGAAGGCTAAAGTGAGCCTATTGTTATTGACCCACAGTAGAGTGGAGGGCATGCCCTGTGAACGTATTGTGGTCAATGGTTTAGACCATCCTAAAACGTTAGACACCATTCGCACTTCTTTGTGGCTCGGCTCGAAATTGGGCAGTAAAGAGCTGTTTGTTGTCGATGAATTAAGTGAAAAGTCTTTGATTAAGCCAGACGATGATAAAAGCCAATTAAAAAGCGAACGGAAAAGAAAGCAAATCGAACGTGAGCAGCACAGCCGTATTGAAGATCTCCTTCAAAACTGTCAAGTTCCAGTAAATCTTGACATCAAAGAGCAGCATGTTTTTGGCAAGCGAGGATATACCATCGCTCATTACGCAAAAGCAAAACGAGCAGATCTTTTGGTTGTGAATTCGCCCGATACAAAGCTGGGACTGCTGGACCGGATTTTTAAGCACGATCTAGAGTACATCTTGGCCGATCTACCATCGGACGTTCTCATTGTTCATACCACTAAAGACAACGCCCATGAATAAGCCGAGTAGTGGATTCAAAGGATTCAAAGAAAATTGGCAGGCAGATCTGAAAGCCGGATTTGTAGTCTCGTTAGTAGCCCTACCCATTTCGATAGCATTGGCATTAGCCTCGGGTGCACCAGCCATTGCAGGTCTTATGGCCGCTGTAGTTGGGGGGGTAGTCGTAGCGCATTTAGGCGGTTCGTATGTAACCATTACCGGTGCCGGGAATGGATTGGCTGTGGTGACTCTAGCTGCAATTACGACTTTAGGAAATGGAGATATGCTTGCAGGATACTACATGGCGCTGGGAGCTATTGTCGTTAGTGGTGTTTTGTTATTTCTGCTGGGATCTGTCCGATTAGGCGTTTTGGCCGATCTTTTCCCTACCTCTGCGGTGCAGGGCATGTTGGCTGCCATAGGTATCATCATATTAGCAAAGCAAAGCCACGTCATGATAGGAATATTAAATCCAGAAAGTACAGCTCCTATTCCCTTGTTATTGGAATTCGTCAATTCCGTAGAGGCACTGTTTTGGGCAGACGCAGGGACTTGGAAAACGGCTGGGATTGGCCTGTTTAGCTTGTTGCTACTTTCTGTGTTTCCAAAGATTCGCGCACAGTGGGTACATGCTGTACCGGCGCCGCTTTGGGTAGTTATTATATCTGTTGCAGTTCAGATGATAGGTACGCGTATTTCAGGAACGAGTTTCTTCCCTGAAAAGTATCTAGTGAATATACCTGCGGATTGGATGTCTGCATGGCGTATGCCCGATTTCTCTGGAATTACTAAAGGACCATTCTGGGGTGCAGCGGTTTCCTTAACTTTTATCGCTAGCATTGAAAGTTTACTCTCCATTAAGGGTATGGACCGTCTAGATCCATACAAGCGTCGCTCAAATGTGAACAAAGATTTGCGTGCCTTGGGTATAGCAACTGCCTTATCTGGATTGGTAGGGGGATTGAGTGTGGTAACAGTTATTGCCCGTAGTTCTGTAAATGTGAGTAATGGTGCTAAAACGCGTTCGGCCAATTTCTTCCATGGTATTCTCATTTTAGTTTTTGTCTTGTTTTTCCGGACGCTATTAACACAGATACCGCTACCTGCACTAGCGGCTATATTAGTATTTACAGGGTATAAACTATTAAATCCGTCGCAATTCAGCCGTATTGCGAGTGTAGGTCTAGAGCAGCTTTTCCTCTTTTTCTTTACGCTCTTTGCGACCCTCGTCTATGGATTGATAATGGGTATAGTATTGGGTATGTTGGCCACATTCGTAGTGCAAGTATTTATAACAGGTTCAGGCATCGATATTTTACGTTATTTCTACCGTCCCAATACATTACTGTATGAAGAAGATGAACAGAAATTCATCTTAAATATTAATTACTTCGCGAATTTCTTGAATTACCCCAGGTTAAAGAGTAAGCTAGATAGTGTACCTACTACGGCTACGCTTATTGCTGACTTCTCGAATACGCAATTTGTAGATCATACCGTAATGGAACATCTTTCGGGGTATACAGAGCTTTTTGATCAAAAAGGAGGAAGTCTCGAACTCGTGGGGTTAGAGGCCTTTGCTCCAACTTCCTCACACCCTTTAGGTGTACAGTCTCGTGCAAATCGTTCGAAGTTCCGTATGCAAGGTTCTGCAGGTAGTGCACAAGGACCACGATTAAGCGCGAAGCAAGAAAAATTGAGTGCATTTGCAGTACTCAATGAATTGCAATTTACAGCATGGCCCCTGTCTAAATGGGATGAATTAGTGGAGCAGTTTAAATACTTCAACCACCGTCGAATCGATTACACTACCAATCTTCTGAAAGATGTAGATCAAAACTTCTATGCTTTGGAGGTAAGCTCACACAGTGGAGAATTTATTATGAAAGACAGTCAGCATTTGGCTTGCGTTGTTATGAATCCTCAAGTACCCAACTTACCAGAGTTTGTATTAGACAGAGAACGAATATTCTCTCGATTAGCGCAATATGCAGGGGTAAAAGACGTGGAGATAGGTAACCCTGTTTTTGATGCGAAATTCAAATTAAAGGGTCCCGATCCGGTCGCAATAAAAGCGTTTTTCACCAAGAAATGTGTAGACTTTTTACTCGCGCATCCTGATTTCCATATGGAGAGCAACGGAAAATCTATTTTAATATTCCATAAAGAACGTGTTGCAAGTGTGGCAGAGTTCAAATTGATGGTTAGTTTTGCACGCGATTGGGCAAAGCGGATATAAGAGCCAACTTTTAGGACCTAAGAATAGAACCTTTGCTCAATGTACTGTCCTTGCTTTGAAAGCAGCGGCTAACTAATAAAGAACCATTCACAATGAGTAATGATTTAAAAACCACCGCACTGTCCCATGTTCATGAAGCCTTGGGTGCGAAAATGGTACCCTTCGCAGGGTACAATATGCCGGTTCAATACAACGGATTAAAATTAGAGCATGCCGCAGTTCGCGAGGCGGTAGGAATGTTTGACGTGAGTCACATGGGTGAATTCTTCGTCGATGGACCACAAGCACTTGACTTTCTACAATTGGTAACCTCTAATGACGTAAGCCGATTACTACCTGGTAAAATCCAATACAGCTGTATGCCAAACGCACAAGGCGGTATAGTAGATGATTTATTAGTGTATTGCTTTTCTGCGCAGCATTTTATGTTAGTGGTTAATGCATCGAACATTGAAAAGGACTGGAACCACCTCATGCACTATGCAGCACAGTTTGATGTCACACTCCGCAATCAAAGCGAGGACTATAGTCTTTTAGCTGTTCAAGGTCCGAACGCTATTCCATTGCTTCAAACCCTTACTGAGATTGATTTAGCATCCATTAAATACTACAGTTTTACAGTAGATACTTTGGCAGGAATAGATGATGTTATCATATCCGCAACAGGTTATACGGGTTCAGGAGGTTTTGAATTGTATGTTCCTAATGCCGTAGCTGAATCGCTCTGGAATGCGATAGTTAAAGCAGGTGACTCTTTTGGCTTACTACCTGCAGGTCTTGGTGCGAGAGACACCCTTCGTTTAGAGATGGGTATGGCCCTCTATGGAAACGATATTGATGATACCACGAGTCCTATTGAAGCAGGTCTTTCATGGATTACGAAGTTTACGAAAGACTTTGTCTCCTGCGAGCTCTTTCAGGCCCAGAAGGAAGCAGGTGCGGAAAACAAGCTTGTTGGTTTTGAGATGATTGACCGCGGTATTCCTAGACACGATTATGCTATTGCGGATGCATCGGGAGCAGTTATAGGTCGCGTTACCTCGGGAACGAATAGTCCGTCAACTGGAAAAAATATTGGAATGGGGTATGTGCCTACATCCTTGTCAAAAGAAGGTTCAACATTTTTCGTGATGATTCGTAATAAAGCAATCAAAGCGCAGGTGGTAAAGCTTCCGTTCTACAAGAAATAAGTTTCGAAAGGATCAAACGAAAAAGACGCATCGAGAGATGCGTCTTTTTTTATGCGTAAAAAAAGTGGCGTTGCTTTCCCTCAACGCCACTTTAACCCAAATACAAACAGAGTGAACGGAAAGATTGTTATGCTTCTAATGCTGCCTTAACTGCCATCCCCGCAGGGTGGTGACTGTAACGATCTAAATACTCAGCAACACTGTACGTATATTCTTTACAACGGTTATGATTTAAGCACTTTACCTCGCGGACCGTTCCAGCCTCAGCATCTAGAAAGACTTCAATAACGCTTTCAGGATTGTTGATGGTGTAAAGTGCGGTTTGTGTAGGTGAAGTAGTACTTAATTCAGTCATAGTTGTGTGTTTTTAGATTAAAATCAACAAATTCAGTAATTCGTTGCTTAGAATGCAAAAATACAACATTAAATGTGAATATGATATAAAAACAGAAACAATTGTAAGCCTTAACTGCATAAAAATGAGGCGACATGTTTGAATATCAAGTAATTTAGCAGAGCTAACAAAACCTAGTTACTAATTATGAAGATTGATAAACTCGACAAGCAGATTCTAGAGTATTTAGTAAAAGATGCACGTAAGCCCTTTACGGAAATCGCTAAGGACTTATTAGTTAGCCCTGGAACCATCCATGTCCGCGTCAAGAAGATGGAACAAATGGGCATCATTAAAAGCACCTCAATAAGTGTGGATTATGAAAAACTAGGATTTGGCTTTATCGCTTACATCGGATTGTATACCTCAAGATCGTCAACCTCACCTCAGATTATTGATGCACTCGGCAGTGTGCCAGAAGTAACAGTGGCGCATTTAGCAACTGGTAAATATGGAATCTTCTGTAAAATTCGTTGCCGCGATGCTTCCCATGCGAAGGATGTTATCTTTAGAATCAACGATATAGAGGGTGTAGAGAATACTGAAAGTATGATCAGTCTTGAGGAAAGTATTAATTCAAATACGGGACTACTGAAACTCATCATCGACGATGGGCAATAGAAGGCAGTATATACTATGATATGTAGAAGGGCCCGGTGCATTTGCACCGGGCCCTTCTAATTCTACTTAGGTTTGATTGTGATTAATAATATACTGGCCGGCGAACGCCTGTAAAATGCTTTGCAAGTCTCAGTACTTGTCGACTGTAGCCATATTCGTTATCATACCACACATAGAGTACAGCAGATTTACCATCTTCTGTGACTTGAGTGGCATTGACATCATAGATGGACGGGCAGGGGTTTCCGACGATATCGGAGGAGACCAATTCATTGGATGTGTTGTAGTGAATTTGCTCCACCAAGGCACCAGATAACGCTGCTTCCTTCATACAGTTGTGCAATGCTTCGAGATCTGTTGGACGCTCTAACTGTAGGTTAAGTATGGCCAATGAGCCATTGGGTACAGGCACGCGTATGGCAGAAGAGGTGAGCTTTTGACCCAGTCCAGGGATGCATTTATCGACGGCTTTACCAGCTCCTGTTTCTGTGATGACCATATTCATCGCTGCGGCCCTTCCACGACGGTATTTACTGTGCATGTTATCCACTAGGTTTTGATCGTTCGTATAGGCGTGTATGGTCTCGAGATGACCGCGTTCTATACCGAAGTGATCATTAACGACCTTAAGCACTGGCGAAATGGCATTTGTGGTACAACTGGCTGCGGATATAATGCGTTCGCTCTTAGTAACATCGCTCTGATTGACGCCATGGACTATGTTTGGTATGCCTTTGCCGGGTGCGGTCAAAAGTACTTTATCAACACCTTTCCCTTGAAGGTGTTTACTCAGAGCAGTTTCATCTCTAAAAGCGCCAGAGTTGTCAATAAGTAAGGCTTTATTGATTCCGTAGGCCGTATAATCTGCTTTGGTGGGGTCCGGAGCAGGAATGAAATAAACGGGACGTCCGTTTATGATTAATGCGAGATTTTCTTCGTCCACTGTTATGGTGCCGGGAAAATCTCCATGCACAGAATCAATTTTTAAGAGTGATGCTCTTTTGTGAAGACTCGCTGCATCAATACTACGAACGGAAACAGCGCGAAGTCTGAGCTGGTGACCGCTGCCTTCTTGTACGATCAATTCCCGCGCTAATAACCGTCCAATGCGACCGAAGCCGAAGAGAACAACATCGCGTGGTTCTAGGGTTGTAGGTTTAAAAAAGCTTCCTAAATGGTCCATTATCCAATGGTCAGCAGTATCGTCTGTTTGTGACCATTCGTGAGTAATGCGGCCTATATCGAGCTTTGCATGCTCAATTCCCGTGCGCTTAAGTGCTAGAAGCATCTCAAGACTATTCTCTACACGGATGGGTTTACCGACAAAATCCGAGGCGTATTGATGCAATTCTAATATTTGGCTCGCACTTTTATCCCGAAGCTGGTTACGGAACATGGTAATTTCAATGCCTCTGTTGTAAAAGAGTTCGTGTACGCAGGCACTTACGTCCACTGCAAGGCGTTCGTTTTGGATACGAAGCCCCACTTTTTGGGTGTACTCTTGTTGAGCAATCATGTGATAGTTTTTGGTGGTTCTAAGCACAAAGTTAGGGCAGGTAGATAGAGTTAGAAAGGTTTATTTGCACTTGTTAGTATATTGTAAAACAAGGGCTTAGGTCGGTTATAAACAGTGTAAAATGTACACTTTGATGGGTGACTTTGGCGTAAAAAAATCCCCCATCTCACGCGGTACGTTCAGTGGGGGAGTATCTATTTGCAGTAAAGTAGGATTACCACTCAAAAGCGTAGTAATTCGCCTTGCCGTTGGGTTCAAATCCTTGGATAAGTACACCGTCCCCTGGGCTGAACTGTCGCACAAGCCGTTCAAAACTTTCGACGCTCTCTACGTATACGTTGTTGAGTTTGACGATGATAAAGTCTTTGGGAATGCCTGCATTTTCGAATCGGCCACCCAGTACTTTAGAGACTTTAATACCGTAGCGAAGTCCTAAGCGACGCTTGTCTGTACTGCTTAAATCCTCAAGTTCCGCGCCAAAACTGCGCAGTAGCTCTTCTTCTTTGGTGAGCATTTCAGTGGTGCCTAGTTTGTTTTTGAGTACTACTTCGAATGCTTTGTTTTTTCCTGAACGATTTACTACTACTGTAAGTTTTTCTCCAGGTCTGCGCTGTCCCAATGCTTCCGTCAAGTCAGCTCCGGTGGTAATAGCCTTCCCGTTGACATTAATAATGACATCTCCTTTAACGATACCTGCATCGTCTGCTGCTCCGCCTGAAATTACATTTGCGACGTAGACGCCCTTATTGATCTCGAGGTTCAATTCTTCGCTTAATGCGGCGGTCACTTCATTGTAGTTGATGCCTATGAATGCACGTTGTACGCGTCCGTATTCTTTTAGATCATTAACGACCTTGAGCATTAGGTTTGCAGGAACGGCGAAACTGTAGCCTTCAAAAGAGCCGCTGCGAGAAGAAATGGCGGTATTGATTCCGACCAATTCCCCGGCAGTGTTGACCAGCGCGCCTCCTGAATTACCTGGATTAACAGCAGCATCTGTTTGTAAAAAACTTTCAATTGCGCTTTGCTCATCAATAATGTTGATGTCCCGACCTTTTGCAGAAATAATCCCTGCGGTAACCGTGGATGTTAGGTTGAACGGGTTCCCCACAGCGAGCACCCATTGGCCCAATCTAACTTCATCGGAGTT
>CATAQZ010000080.1 GCA_949487015.1 Flavobacteriales bacterium UBA4585 | reverse complement strand
TTACCGAAGTAAAGAAGGAGCCACATCACAAATGCGATGAGGGCGCCGCTCACATACCAGGGCCAAGGTTGAAGAATTAAATCCATAGTGTTTTGTTCGTTAATGTGTTAGAAATAAGAGGAAGCGGTTAGGGCATAGAAAACATGGAAACCGCGCCTTTTTGGGACGCGGCCCACGAATTGAGTCGTATTTATAAAGTCGACGGACAAACGTAATCTGATACGTTAAGTCCAGCTTCCTTAATAGCTTTAAAGCCTCCTGCAACGTCTACCATATTGTGGTAACCGCGTGCTTTAAGGATTGAAGAAGCGATTACCGAACGGTAGCCACCTGCACAATGCACATAGAACGTGCCTTCTTGCGGTACACTAGACATTTGGTCATTGATGTAATCCAACTCTACATGGATTGCATCAATCAAATGTTCGCTCAAATACTCACCTGATTTACGCACATCGACTACGGTTGCATCAGCTATACCCTTGAGCTCTTCAGCGGTAACCTGAGGAAGGGTATCTACCTCCTTACCTGAACTCTTCCAAGCGTCAAACCCTCCGTCTAGGAAACCGATGCAATTATCGTAACCTACACGCGATAATCTTGTCACGACCTCCTCTTCCATACCTGGATCGGCAACAATCAAGATTTCTTGCTTGATATCTGGAATCAAAGCACCGACCCACATGGCGAAGCTGCCTTTAATGCCAATAAATATAGATTGTGGAATGAAGCCGTGGATGAAGGTATGCTGGTGACGCGTATCTAAAATTAAAGCTTCAGTCTCATTAGCAGCTGCATCAAAGGCATCTACAGAGAGTGGACGCAAGCCACGTTCCATGACTTTATCCAAACTTTCATACCCCGTTTTATTCATACGAACATTCTCTGGGAAATAGGCCGGTGGAGGCAATAAACCATCCGTTACCTCTGCCACAAATTCCTCTTTTGTCATGTTCGCACGAAGTGCATAGTTGGTCGCTTTTTGCTCTCCAATGGTACCTACTGTTTCTTTAGACATGTTTTTACCACAAGAAGAACCTGCACCATGACCTGGATATACGATAACATCATCCGCCAAAACCATGATTTTGTTGCGTAAAGAATCGAACAGTATGCCTGCCAAATCTTCTTGTGTCATACTTGCTGCTTTCTGTGCAAGATCAGGACGACCTACATCACCTAAGAATAGCGTATCCCCTGAGAAAATCGCATAATCTTTACCACTTTCGTCTTTTAGCAAATAGGTAGTGCTTTCCATCGTGTGACCCGGTGTATGCATAACTTGAATAGTTACGTCACCCACCTTTAAAACCTCACCATCTTCAGCAATATGGCAATCAAACTGAGTATTCGCAGTAGGGCCATAAACGATTTTCGCACCAGTCTTTGCTGCTAAATCAAGGTGACCTGAAACGAAATCCGCATGAAAATGCGTCTCCAAAATGTACTTAATGGTTACACCATCCTTCTCTGCACGATCGAGGTATGGACCTACTTCGCGCAATGGATCGATGATTACTGCTTCACCGTTTGAGGCAATGTAGTAGGCGCCTTGTGCCAAACATCCCGTATAAATCTGTTCTACTGTCATGATATTGCGATTTTAATTCTATGCTATTAAAGTTGTTTTCCAATAATGTAGACGGCCATCAATAAGACGAACCAGCCGAAGCCTTTCTTCAGTTTTTTACCGTCAATAAATTTATTTAAATAGATCCCTATAAAGATACCAAATACCGCAATGGCGGTTACCGTTAGTAAGAGGGTCCAATCCAATTGGTCGCCATAACGTTGTACATCTCCGATAAATCCAATCAAACTCTTCGCTGCAATAATTAACAGTGAGGTCCCAACGGCTTTTTTCATGGG
>CATAQZ010000079.1 GCA_949487015.1 Flavobacteriales bacterium UBA4585 | reverse complement strand
GTCAAAAACAGCTTCCATGGTTGCGTTTGCGGGTGTACACGGTCCACAAGTAGAAGAGGTAAAGGTCTCATACAATGGGTATCGTGTAGTCAATGCAGTTACGACTTGAATGTCCATGCTTACCGTATCGTTAGCAGTATTTGCATCAACATTACTTCCATTGAGATTACTCAACCATGCCTTAACAGTATACAATCCAGTGCTTGATGGGTTCCATGTCGTCCCTGAAGTAAGTGTGCCTGTTGAACCACTAGGGATGCTAATGCTTGATAAACTCGACGTCATCGGCGTAGAGCCATTTACACTGTAGTTAAACGTAGCGCTGGTTAAATTCTGAGCACCATTATTGGTAAAGTCAGCAGCAATGGTAAAAGGAGCCACGTTAAGACCTAGGTAAGGGCTTACGTTTAAGCTTGCACCAGCTAATTCATAATCTGGCTGAACGCCCTGAATGAACGTATAGTAGGTATTGTCTAAAAAGTCAGGAGCATTTGTTGAATTGCTACCTACGCTTGTAATCTGATCGTAAACGTTTGTGCTGTTTACGCGAACACCTATAGTTAAACTAGGTGTTGCACCTGCCGTACGCTGATCAACGATATAAATATTATTCGTTGTTTCTTCTAATACGATAGACCAGTAGCTCCAGTGACTACCAGAGGCGCCAGATACACTGTAAGAAGCGAACATGATCCATTCCTGGCGGTTTGGCGAAGTTCCAAAAGTTTTACGTGCAACTTGATCGTTTGCACCACTACCATTTAACCCCAAAACACATATGGATGAATCTGGGATAGTTGAGTTAGTGATTGCTACCGCAGAACCTACACTGTGATTCGCAGGACTGGTCTTTCTTGAGAAAGTCAATACACCTGTATTCGATACACGGAAAGAATCAATGGCTGAGCCTTGTAGCTTAAAAGTGAAAGGAAGCGTCTGAACACTAGAGTATGTGCCGGCTGTCTGCGCAGCACTTAAGATGCTAGTCCAGTCCGTTGGTAGACCGCTGCCCACAGGATATTCTGAGTTTTCCTGATTTACGTTATTCGGGTTTGAACCCGACACCGGAGCAGTGTGGTACTATTGCGCACTGGCCGTGATACTAAAGGCGAGCGCTGCAAAAGAGAGTAGTAGATTTTTCATAAGGGTTGTTGTAAAATTTTGCGGTTATGAAGTTATTACTTTTCCCTTAATTGGCCCGATTTCAGCGCTTATATTTGTACAAACCCAAAAATCAAAAGTTCTATGGCTCAGTCCTCTGCATCACTAATGGCCCTCGAAGAAAAGTACGGCGCACACAACTACCATCCTCTACCTGTTGTTCTCGATAAAGGAGAAGGCGTCTATGTTTGGGATGTAGAAGGTAAACGATACTACGATTTCTTATCCGCCTACAGCGCAGTAAATCAGGGACATTGCCATCCAAAGATTGTGGGTGCAATGGTGGCGCAGGCGCAAACTTTGACATTGACTTCACGCGCCTTTTACAATAGTAAGCTTGGGGCATACGAGCAGTACATGAGTGAAACTTTCGGGTTTGATAAAATATTGCCAATGAATTCTGGCGCAGAGGCGGTAGAGACCGCACTTAAAATTGCACGTAAGTGGGGTTATGAGAAAAAAGGCGTTGCTGAAAACAACGGAATTATAGTCGTCTGTGAAGGCAACTTCCACGGTCGTACGACAACAATCATTTCGTTTTCTGACGATCCAGATGCTCGTAACAACTTCGGTCCATACACCTCCGGTTTTGTCACGGTACCCTACAACGACATCGCGGCGTTGAATTTCGCCTTAATGAATGAGAATGTTGTAGGCTTCCTTGTAGAGCCTATTCAGGGAGAGGCTGGTGTCAACACCCCTGATGCAAATTTCATAGCGGAAGCTGCAGCTTTATGTAAAGAGCGCAATGTTTTATTGATAGCGGATGAAGTGCAGACTGGAATTGCACGAACGGGTTCATTACTGGCTGTTTGTGGCGATTGCTCGTGCGGCAACACTTGTGAGCGCGGTGCAACTTACACGAAACCCGACCTGTTGATTTTAGGCAAAGCACTCTCCGGCGGAGTATATCCTGTAAGCGCAGTGCTTGCTGATGATCCAGTAATGGAAGTCATCAAGCCAGGCCAGCACGGCTCAACCTTTGGTGGTAACCCTATTGCAGCAGAAGTCGCAATGGCGGCCCTAGAAGTTGTGAAAGAAGAGGGTCTTGCCCCGCATGCACGAGCAATGGGTGAACATTTCCGTGCAGAGATGAATAAGATAATAGGTGAGACGACATTGGTCACTAAGGTTCGTGGTAAGGGGCTCCTCAACGCGATTATCATTAATGATACGCCTGATAGTTCAACTGCCTGGAATATATGTGTTGCGCTGAAAGAAAATGGGTTGCTCGCTAAACCGACGCACGGTAATATTATTCGCTTTGCCCCACCTTTAGTAATGACAAAGGACCAATTGGACGAATGCATCGCCATCATCCGTACCACATTACTCAACTTTAAAAAGTAATGGGTTGGCTCCAAGCCTTTTTTCCAAACGATCAACATCCTGATCACCACAAGCCGCTCGATGGATTACGAGGTCTAGCGGTGCTATTGGTTGTCTTTGGTCATGGAAACAACCACGGTTTGGGGCCCTTTGGCGATCATAGTTTACTCATACGCGGAAAACTAGGCGTCTACCTCTTTTTTGTGCTATCGGCCTATCTACTGGACCGTCAAATCATAAAGATGTTTCAGCAGGAACGCGCGCGGTGGGATTACTGGTTGTATTACATTTCGCGCCGCATTTTGCGCATCTTCCCGCTCTTTTTCCTTGCACTTGTAGTCTTTAGAATAGCGAACGCCAGTGGACTTAAGGTAGTCATCTACGAATGGAACGAGGTATGGCAGCATTTGGCCTTGCAGCGCGGTGATCACATCTTCTGGTCCATTCCGGTAGAATTTAAATACTACCTCATTAGTCCCATTCTACTCTTCATCTTTCACCGTTTTTTTCGTTGGAATTCTTACGCTGTAGGTGCAACGCTGCTGTCAGTAATGATTGGTTCACATCTATTTGCGTTGTGGTGGAATCCTGACGGTACTAGCACTCTATGGTTCCTTAACATCTTCTTGCTTGGAACGCTAGTGGCACTTATTGAACGTTTGCATCCAAAGCTTTGGAACACGTTTACGCAATCTGCTTTTACAACGTATCTCGGATGGGCGGTTCTATTGGTCTTCAGTTTATGGTCGTGGAAAGCTGAAGATTATACCAACATTAGCACCTTCGTTCCAGCCGCTACATTGTGGTCTATAGCGCTGATAGCCTCTTTTAAAGCAGGGCTGTGGGCGAGAATTTTAAGCTGGAAGCCTTTGCGGTGGGTAGGTGCTGTTTCCTTTAGTATGTATCTTTTTCATATCCCTGTATTAATGTGGGTAAAATCTTTTGCATTACCGTCAGAAATCGCTTGGCTCAGCTACCTTGCGATCACTGCAGGTGTCACGGCAATAACCTATCTATTCGTCGAAAGGCCTTTGCAAAATTTCAAACCTTTTGTACATGGATCAGCGGGAACAAAACCTACGTCTTAAAGAAGCTTTCGAGCACGGAATTACTTACAAGAGCTACAGCGAATTATTACAGCAGTATGCGCGTCAAGGCAAGACTTCAGGTGAGCAAAAAGAGTCTTACGTGAGGTACACGAAGCTCGCTGCTGCACGCCAGCGCCGCTGGGAAAAGACCTATAGTCCAGAAGTGAACTTTATTGACGCTATTTTCGATTGTAAAGTCAAAGGCGAACAATGGCTGGTATTCACGGAGACCTGGTGTGGTGACGCCGCACATGCTTTACCGTTTTTTAATGAATGGGCCATCGCGACGAAAATTCCCATGCGTATCGTATTCCGCGATGAGCATCCAGAACTTATGGACCAATTCCTAACTGACGGAAGCCGTTCTATCCCGAAATGGATTCGTCTCAACGATCATTTTGAAGCGGTAAACAACTGGGGGCCTCGTCCATCAGAACTTACGGCACATTACAAGCAGTGGAAGGCTGCGCCAGATTTCGATAAATCTGAATGGTCATTATTTGCGCAAGACTGGTACAATAAAAATAAAGGCCGCGCACTAGAGAACGACATCTTCGATTTAATGCGATAGTACTCCTCTTGCAAAAGCAGGATTACTTGTTGTTCTTGAGATTCAAAAACATCTTTTCAAACGTACTGTAGACTTCCTCTAAAAAGGGCTGCGTTAAAGCTTCCTTTACTTCACCAATGGAAGGGTGTGATTCTTTCATGAATTTGAATCCCTGTTTCATCGGGCCGGCTTCAAACTCAACGTAGTGCCAGCGCTCCATAGCGTAAATGGTAGTTTTGAATTGTTTGGTACTCCAGGTTTCAACGATGCGCATATTAGAAATCCACGTGGACTTTAAGGTTGATTAATCTATTGGTCATATAGTTTGGAACGGCGTATTGTCCTGCCGCACTGATGTCTTTTACCCAAAGGTAGCTCACCGTGTTTCTTGCTTGCAGTAAGTTAAAGATTTCTGCGCTGACCCATACTTCATCGAAGCGCTCCGTCCATTTTCCACCCAATACTTTAATAAATCCAATATCCGCACGACGGTAGGGAGGACTTCGGAAAAATCGGTCTTCCGGTTGTGCGATTTCATTACCCATACCGTCCGGTCCGAAGGGGAAGCCACCCCCTAACATGAGGGTAAGCGATAGCCTGGTAGATGGGTCGTTCGGTAGATAATCTTGGAAATAAACGGCAAAGTTGAAACGGGTATCTGTAGGACGTGCGAACCACTCTTCTGCATTCAAATTGCGCTCCTGAGCACGAAAGAGACTGAAGGTGAACCAACTGTCGGTGCCTTTCACAAATTCGCCATTGATCCGGGAGTCAATCCCATACACTCGCGCCAGCCCGTCATTGTTTCCCTGGTAACGAATGCGGACATTTTCCACATCGAAAAGATTCACGCGTTGCAATCCTTTATAATAGGTCTCAAGCGTCCATACGAAAGGTCGGTTCCATAATTCGAAGTCTTTGTCTTGACGAGCGATCAAGTGCAGTGCTTGTTGGCTTTTTACTGTTGTATTTAAGCTGCCGTCCTTCAAGCGCATCTCACGGTAGAAGGGATATTGATCGTACAATCCTGCGGCAAGGGTCCAGCGATAGGCTTTAAGAAGTCCACCTTCAGGTATAAAGTTGAATCTAACGCGGGGGCTGATGCGAACTTCGTTTGACAATCGGGCCCATTGCATCCGTGCACCTACGTTATAATGCCAGATTCCTTTGTCTAAGGGTATAGAACCTTTTGCATTGATCCAGCTCTTCGCACGTGTATTCATCAAGGTTTGCGTTGCAGCAACATGCGTGTAGAGTTCCAAGCCATCTGCAGGTGTGCTAAATAACCTTCCATCGATAACACTATCGATGGTGCTACCCGTATTCGGTAAACTGTAGCCGGCACTGTCGATGCGTTCCCACTCTTTGTAGCGGTCGTAGATGTTTTCTCCTTGCAATTGGACGCCCCAGGTGAGATCGAACCTGTTCCATCCGATCAATTCCTCATACTTCACATTGCCGATGTACGCATCGAGGAAGTTTCTCCGGTAATCCTGAAAAGCGCCAACACCGCGTACGAGGCTTATTTCACCAAAGTCATCGGAGCCTAAATCATTGTTGAGTTCGTTCAGTCTGTAGTAGCCGATCACATCCGTGATTTCCAATTCCGTGGTGTGAAAACCTGAAGCAGATAGGGTGCGGACTCCGCCTCCTGCAACCTGTGTAAGTGTTTGGTATTTAGCAGCTAAGAACTGAGTGTCGTAACCAAATTCTTCCTTGCCGTCAAAGAATACATTCAAGCGCAGCGCTTCTTGCAAAGATCCGAAGTTGGTTTGTCGGTTTTGCGGAATCTGGTTCATTCTGTTGTGCGAAACATGAGCGAAAATTTCGACTCGAGATGTACCCACTTCATTCGGCCCGTTGCCGAACAGCTTCGTTAGTAGTAGTTGACCGTCTGCATTCACTGGAAAGTAGTCGCTTTGAACATCGGTCGCGTTCAGAAGCACGGCATTGTTTCGGTATCGAAGACCGCTCGCGATGGTCCAGCCCTTAGTATGGTTTTTTGATGCCCAGCTCACTCCAGTGAGCGAAGTTTCTACGATGAGATCTTTTAACTTCGGGTCCCTCGTGTATTCGTATTTCACATCTAGCACAGAGCTGAGTTTATCTCCTTCCAACGCACTGAATCCTCCTGCGCTAAACTTTATACTACTGACTAAATGTGGATGAATAATACTCATTCCTTCTTGCTGCCCAGCTCGAGCGAGGAAGGGTCGGAAGACTTCAAAGTCATTGATGTAGACTAAATTTTCGTCAAAGTTGCCACCGCGAACATTGTACTGCGAACTCATTTCATTCCGCGAGCTCACTCCGGCAAAGGTTTTTACGACGCCTTCTACGCCACCTTCTGCACCCGTGGTGAAGCGAATATCCTTTCCTAAGACGTTGGTGCCTTCTTCTGAAACACGCTGGGATTCCACATCTACCTCATCGAGCAGCGTTGAATCCATAATTTGAGCATGAAGCCCAGAGGCAAAGAAGATGCTTATGAAGAGAAGCTTTTTCAAAACCAATTAGCGTTTCAGGCTTTGAAACAACTCCGTCCATGCGAAGGGATTCGAGAGCGCACCTAAGATCGCGGAAGCACCATTGCCCCCGTAATACCGCCCTTCGTTATAGAGTTGCTGGTTCTGCATGGTAATAAGGTAATCCTGCATTTCTGCAGCGTCATATCCCATTGCCGCAGCCCGAGCACGCAGCTCGTCTAAGGCGAGGTTGCGTTGTGCAATATCCATTTCCGTAGTTTCGATTTTCATCGCTAAGAATTCTTCTTTGAAGTTTTCCTTTGACGGCCATGGATAGACAATGACTGGATCTAGGACTTCAGTATCCCATTCTAATACAATGCGCGCAAGGAAATGCTCGCCTTCTAACGTATCTGCTACCCAAAAGCGGTTCAGGCGAAAGCCAATGTGCTGAAAAAGTACGGTATCCCCGGGCATCGCTACCAGTGAAAAGAATCCATCGCGATCACTTACCGTCATCTGCCCGCGGCTTTTGACTAAGATTTGGACGTTGGGTAATAATTGGATCAATGAATCATTACTGACAATAACCCCATGAAGTTGTACCGGCTTTTTACCTTCCTGAGCTGAGGCCTGGAAAGAGCAGGTTAAAAGGAGGATAAAAAGTAGTGCGCGCTGCATCATAATGTGATTGTATACTCTTCTACGGAGGTGTTTCCTACACCATCGATTACTACAACACGCAAATTATGGCTTCCTGCGGGGATATCCTTAGGAACAATCACTTTTAACATCTCGTTTTTATAATCAAAGTCAATGCGTGCGAACTGGTC
>CATAQZ010000078.1 GCA_949487015.1 Flavobacteriales bacterium UBA4585 | reverse complement strand
GATATGGTACCGTTCATCAATTTCGTTATTGATTTCAAGGCCATTTTCACGACCCGTACTCTTCATGATTTGCCAGTATCCTGCCGCACCCGCGGGACTTACAACATTTTGAAGTCCACTTTCTATCAAGGCTAAATATTTGAAATCATCTGGCACTCCATTTTTCGCGAGCATGGGCTCAATGATGGGGAAGAATTTTGAACTGCGTTTAAGCATTAACAGATTGTTGCTCTGCCAATAAGTATTCACAAGAATTTCACGGTCCAATTTTTCTTTGACCTCCATCATATTTAAGGGAAGCGATTCACCTGCAAAATCTAACTGTTTAGGAAGTTCAAAGGGTTTTACCGTGCTGGGACGAACTTCTACTGGATGCGGTGTTTCGTTAGATTGTGCGCTTCTCAAACCAACAAAGGCAAGCGCTATAACCAAAACCCCAAGTACAATTGATTTATTTCTCATAGGTGAATGGCGAATGGAATACTTTAAATTTTGGTCCTATTTGGTCTTTCGTACTTAAAATGGGTGCATCTATCTTCCAGTCAATAGCGAGGGACTCATCATTCCACAAAACACTTCCTTCATGCTCTGGGCTGTAGGTATCCGTACATTTATATAAAAATACAGTCCCGTCTTCAAGTGTGGCAAATCCATGGGCGAAGCCAGGAGGAATCCAAAGCATGCGTTTGTTCTCACCGCTAAGTTCAACTCCGAAGTGCTCACCATAAGTAGGCGAACCTTTACGAATATCCACGGCAACGTCCCAAACCTTACCGCGCTGTACACGGACCAATTTCCCTTGCGCCTTCGGTGGTGCTTGAAAATGAAGCCCACGTACGACCCCTCGGTCGGACAAACTTTCATTGTCTTGTACAAATTCTTCTGTAATGCCTTGAGCGGCAAATACTTCACGATTGTAACTTTCAAAGAAATAGCCACGACTGTCCCCAAAGACCCGCGGTTCGATAAGCAGCAACCCTGCTAATGGTGTCTCAATGATTTGCATACCCCAAAAATAGCAGGATAAGCTTACGAAAGCATCGGGTCGACCTTTTCTTTCAAAAGGATCGATATTTCCTTTGCATGGGTTAAAAAACTTAAATGTGTTGCATGACTTAATGTCCAGCTGCGGTCTGATGACTGCGCTTCAGGGAAAACTACATCCCAATCGCTCGTCACACTATCTACCGGGCATAGGGGAGTGGGTCGATTCCAGTGCAATACCGCTTTTAGTACCCAACGATAATAGTCACAAGGAAATTGCTCCATCATTTCTAGAACTCCTTCAAAATGAGCGGAGGGCCGACTATTTAGTCGAGCCATAAAGAAAATGAATTTGCGAATACTTCCCTCTGGGGCCCAATTCAATACCCCTGTGGCAGCAACACGTTTAAATAATGGTCGTAAAGGCGTATTGTGGTGCAATGAATTCAGTAAAACTAAACGTTGTACCTGATGACGGCTTGCCCAGTCCTGCGCAACAATTCCGCCAAAGCTATATCCGAAAAGTAAATCGTTTGCTTGAATATCATGCGGGGCCAGTAAGCGATCCGAATAAGAAGATATCGACTCACCCTCTTCGGGGAGAATCCACTCTAAATACGTTGCAGACCATGGGAATTCGAGATTTCTAAAAATCCTCGAATCGGCACCTAATCCCGGTAATACCCACACTCTAGCTTCACGCATTCCCCATGTTTTTACGAACTACTTTTAAAACGCTTGGGTAGAGTCTTTTGTTCGTTGCTACGATGCTTTTAGATGCAATAGCCTCTGGGCCACCACTAAAGTCTGATATGATTCCCCCGGCTTCTTTAACGAGAACAATTCCAGCGGCGACGTCCCATGGACTCAAGCCATATTCAAAATATCCATCAAACCTACCGCATGCAGTGTAGGCAAGATCAACTGCGGCCGTACCAATACGTCGTAAGCCTCTAGTGGACTTATAAAAAGTAGCTAGTGTATTCTGAAAACCTTCCATATGCTCAAAGTCGTAATAAGGAAATCCAGTAGCCAATAAGCTGTTTTCAAGCGTATCTGTTTCCGTTACCTGGATGGATTGGCCATTTAATCTTGCGCCGCCATTAGAATAGGCAGAAAAGCATTCGTCCAT
>CATAQZ010000077.1 GCA_949487015.1 Flavobacteriales bacterium UBA4585 | reverse complement strand
TAACGCGTCGCACGAACGATGTGATTGTCTACCCAATGGTAGTTACCGCCACGCGGTTTACCCATTAAAAGGCCATGCCATTTAAATCCATTGTCCTTGAGCCATTTTTCAGTCACCTCACGGTGATCTTCTGTACGCGAGGTAAAGAAGGTAATTACATGTCCTTCCTCGTACCATTTGTTTAAAGTATCCAAAGCATCTGGGTAGACATTCGCTGTTGCCATACGTTCAGGTTCCTCATTAGGTATATCGTCACAGACGGTGCCGTCAATGTCGATGAGGAAATTCTTTACATCTGCTGGCAACATGGGGCTGATCAATTGACCGTCCTCAGAAGCTTCTTTTAATAGTTTATCGATGTGTGCATTTGCGCTTTTTTCCATGTGTGTTGTTTGACGCGTTTTTAGAATTACTGTTTGTATGTTGGGTGTTGGATTGCGTTATTCGTTGATCCAGTTCGCACGGTCCATTTGGTTGAAGGGCCAAGGCGCACCGTTATTCTCCACATTTGTCATCATGGCATTTAGTGCGCCGGGTGCGCTACTTTCTTCCATGGTAGCAAAATTGCGAAGTTTCATAATGATGTTTAACGGATCAATATCTATGGGACAAGCCTGTACACAAGCATTACAACTGGTGCAGGCCCACAATTCTTCATTGGTAATATAATCGCCTAGTAAACTTTTGCCATCGTCTACAAAAGAACCATTAGCCGCTATGTTACTGCCGATCTCTTCAATGCGGTCGCGTGTATCCATCATGATTTTGCGCGGTGATAATTTTTTCCCCGTAAGGTTAGCAGGGCACTCGCTGGTGCAGCGACCGCACTCCGTACAGGTATAGGCATTGAGTAAGTTCGCCCAGCTTAGGTCATTGGCGTCTTTTGCGCCGAAGCGCTCTACGGGAGCATCTGCATCTGGTGCTGGAGCCGCAAATGGATCTGCCGTCGGATCCATCATCAATGCTACTTCTCTAGTTACCGCCGCATTATTTTCAAAGCGGCCTTTGGCTTCAAGATTAGCATAGTAGGTATTCGGGAATGCGAGAATGATGTGAAAATGCTTTGAATAGGGTAAGTAGTTTAAGAATGCAAAGATGCCAAGGATATGAAGCCACCAAAAAAGTCGCTCACCAAAATGCAGTCCCCATTCACTTGCACCGCTCCAAAGCGGCGCTATGTATTGACTGATAAGGAAGCTGTGGTGCGCATCGGCAAAATTGGCTTCTAATGCATTCATGTTTAAGAAGGCGAACATGAGGACCAGCTCGATGTACAAGATGTTGTTTGCATCCGTAAATGCCCAACCTTTCATTTCTGGTTTGTGAAAACGATCTAATTTACTCACGTTTCTGCGCCACCAAAAGACGAGCACGGCAACCACTGTAAGCACCGCTAATACCTCGAAAGCACTGATAATAGGGGCATACGCTTTACCTAAAAGTGGTGCAAAGGCGCGGTGCGTTCCAAAAATACCGTCAACGATGATTTCGAGGACCTCGATATTAATAATGAGGAAGCTCACATATACGATAAAATGTAGGGCACCAGCGATAGGACGCGCCTGCATTTTAGATTGACCGAAGGCCACTCTGAGCATATTTTGCAAACGATCGCTCGGGCGATCGCTACGATCGGTATCTTTTCCTAAACCAATGTTTTTGCGTATTCGTCCCACCTTCTTAGCGAATACTGCGACGGCGGTGGCCAGCGCGGCAATGAATAGGATGTTGGGCAAATACGACATGATTATTTTTCTGGATTGCTTTCTTCCATAGCCTCTTCGATGGCTTGGATTTCTTCCTCTGTGTAGCGTGTTCTGCTGCCAAACATGCTTACGTGCAGGTATTTGTTCGGATTATATTTAATATCTAATAAGAGACGGTTTAAATTTTCCGTCGCTTTTTTCATGTTGGCATAGACCTCTTCGTCGTAAATCAATTTTGACGCTGCACCTTCACCGGTTTCTAATTCCGCCATTAAGCGATC
>CATAQZ010000076.1 GCA_949487015.1 Flavobacteriales bacterium UBA4585 | reverse complement strand
CGCCTTTCGGCCTGCTTTTAAGTACTGAGGCGGGATTATACCGCTGGGAAAAAGGCTGGCAACTGCGCTACGAAGGCCTACCCATTTTTGCTTTTGATGGACCCAATGTTCGCACCCCCCTGGGTGTTATTGCGTTGGAAAAATTATTAAATAGTAACTGGGCGATGGATGATTTTTCCACTCCGTCTGATCGCACTCCTGCGCCTGAACCCTACTTTGACGTAGATACTATCGGCAACACGTATTATGGTTTTGGACCAAATGGGCTCGAAGTCTTTGATAGCACCGGAACGTTGTTTAGCATTACTTCCGCTCGAGGATTACCTGCTATGGGTCCGGGCAGTTATGATGTGGCGCTCAATAATGGAAATTTATTTGTTGCAACCCCAAAGGGATTATGGACGTTCCTTCATGAAGGTAAGCCTAACGATTTACGCGATATCGGGATGCTTTTTTGGCAAAATGGACTGCGAATTGATTCTTATGAGGATTTGGAGATTGCCCCAACAACCATTGGATTTACGGTCCTACAACAAAAGGTATCTGCCGGTGAAGTATATGGTAGGTACCGACTAAACGCGGGAGCATGGGAATCTTTTTCTGTAGGTGAACGTGTGATCATGGAGCGTCCAGCGCCATTAAATTATACCCTCGAAATTCAAACCAGTACGCGTTTAGACTTTGCTCAGGGAATGAATGCTGAATATGCATTCACAGTCCGCGCACCTTGGTACAAACGTATTTGGCCTTGGGTGGCTATTGTTTTGGGTGCCGCATCCATTTTAGTATTGCGTCAGCGAAAGACTAAAAATCGCTTGGAAGAACGATTGGAGTTACAAGAACGCTTGGCAGATGCGGAATTGGCCAGTAAGCGCCTACAAATGAATCCCCATTTTTTATTCAATGCGCTCGATGCGATTTCGAATTTCATCTTTAAAAATGAGCCGAAGGATGCGGTGAAGTACATGGGGAAATTGGCGAAAATGATGCGATTGACGCTCGACAGTTCTCGAAGTGAAGCGATGGTATTGGGGGATGAAATTGAATTAATCAATCAATATTTAGACCTCTGTAAACTACGATATGGCAACTTTGAAGTGCTTTGGAAGGTGGATGAAGACCTAGATACCTTCGACCATTATGTCCCACCTATGTTGTTACAGCCTATCGTTGAAAATGCAGTGCAACATGCCTTGAGGCCAGTTATGGCGATGGAAAAGGTTGCGATATTGCGTATTAAGGTCGTCTTGAATGAAAATAAATTAAGCATTGCAGTAGAGGATAATGGCCCAGGTATGCCAGCAGAAGTAAATTCCTCCGATAGTCACGGATTAGCGATAATAGAGGAACGCCTTGCTTTACTAAGGAAGAAATACGATCAAACTTTTGAAAAACACATTGAACCGCTTGCTGAATCGACTTCATCTACCGGAATACGGGTTTCACTCATTATACCTTCAGATTTTGGGCATTAAATAGTAAGTTAGAAGTATAATAAACCTCCATGAAAGCACTCTTATTAGACGATGAACGTCCTGTTTTGGAATCCCTTCAAGGGAAACTTAATCTATTCTGTCCAGAGGTAGAAGTGGTAGCGGCTTGCCAAACTGTAGATGAGGCGATCACCGTGTTAAATGAAGACGATATTGATCTGCTCTTTTTAGACGTGAACTTAAACGGCGAGTCTGGTTTTGATTTATTAGAAAAAGCAAAAGGGACCGATTTTCCTTCCCTGATTTTCACAACTGCGCACGATGAATTCGCTATACAAGCCATCAAGCATGCCGCTCTGGATTACTTATTAAAACCCATTGATGCCGAAGATCTTGTAAAAGCTGTCCGTAAAGCGGGTACTAGAATTTCACCGGAACAGGCGGCAGTTGCGGAAATAGCGAGTAAGGGCGCACCGAAAAAATTGGTCATCCCTACGACAGAGGGAATGCACATTCTCAATGTCAGTGAGATTGTACGTTGCGAAAGCAGTTCAAATTATACGCAGTTCTTCCTCAAGAATAAAACCTCAGTGTTGGCTTCAAAAACCATGAAGGAATATGAGACTTTATTGCGTCCGGCGGGTTTCGAACGCGTACATAAAAGTCATTTGGTTAATCTAGAAATGATTGCTCGTTACGTCAGCGCCGATGGTGGATACCTCTTACTAACGGAAGGCTCAACGGTGCCGGTAAGTAACCGTAAAAAAGAAATTCTCGTGCAGCATTTGAAGCGTCTCTAAATGCCCGCTCAATATGCACTTGTATACTATTTAGGTAGTACTATTCTAGGCAGTTTTATTCTGTCGTTTCTCGTTCTTTTAGGAGTTAATATTCCCAATGGCACCCTTTATTTTGATGGTCTAGGGATGGTGGTGTTGTTGAGTTGCTTAATTGCAATGATTGGCTCTCTGCCTTTTCATGCGTGGTTGAATTGGGTATGGTACAAAAGAGTAGCTACTCAGCCATATGAAGATTTTTTCAAATCATTTCTTCGTAAATATTGGGTGGGGAGTACGCTCTGCCTTGTAGTACTTTACGTCGGCTGTGTCGTATATTTTCTTTTAAAGATCCGAGAAAACGGCGGCAAAACAAGCATGTTTTTCAGTGTCATGGAGTTACTGCCATTCTTTATCCTCTGGACCTCTTATGTACCCTTAGGATGGTGGATTATAAGACGATTGAAAGGAGCGATGCAGCCTACTGAAACGGACGTTTAATACGCCACACTCATTGCTCTTGCCTTACTTAGAATATTTGGCTTTGACCTCTTCAGCGCCCGTCAAGACCTTAGCTTTTAAGCCTTCCTTGAACGCAATAACGCTATCTAAAACCGCTGCATCCGAAGAGCCTACAATCTGTGCTGCAAGGATACCCGCGTTTTTCGCACCATCTAGTGCTACAGTAGCGACAGGAACGCCGCCCGGCATTTGAAGAATTGAAAGCACGCTGTCCCAGCCGTCAATAGAATTTGAACTGTGTACGGGAACACCTATGACTGGAAGCGGGCTCACAGAAGCGACCATGCCAGGAAGGTGCGCTGCGCCGCCGGCGCCGGCAATGATGGCCTTAATGCCTCTTTTGTGTGCGTTTTGACCGTAATCCATCAGCTTCTCAGGCGTGCGGTGCGCGCTGACGATATCT
>CATAQZ010000075.1 GCA_949487015.1 Flavobacteriales bacterium UBA4585 | reverse complement strand
ATCAGTATATTGGATTTACGCACGCTCGCACCGTGGGACCGCGCTGCGGTTATGGCGGAAGCCAGAACACACGGCCGCGTGCTCGTACTTACTGAAGAATGCAGCAGCCCCAGTTTCGCCCAAAGTGTGCAAGGTGCTATTGCCGAGGAATGTTTTGAATTTTTAGACGCGCCCGTGCAACTTTTGGGCGCAGAGAATGTACCGGCTATTCCATTGAACACTACCCTAGAACAAACCATGCTCCCGAACGCCGATAAAGTGGAAGGAGCGTTGCGCAGTTTGCTCGCGTATTGATAGGGACCAATTCAGTAAAAATGGGTACTTTAGTCGCTCAAAATCAGTAGTGATGAACACAGTATTTCTAGGGATCATGGGTCCCAACCAAATGATTCTCATCCTTGTGGTGGTTTTGTTGCTTTTTGGAGGCCGCAAAATCCCAGAATTAATGCGTGGTTTAGGTCGCGGTGTTAAAGAGTTTAAGGACGGCGTTGCCGACGAAGAATCACAGGACGACTCGAAAGAGTAAACCCATCCCAACGTAGCGCATATGAGTACCACGGCCCAGGCGGTTGAACAGTTTTTGGCAAAAATTGACCAAACGAAAGACCTCAACATCTTTCTAGAAGTTTGGGCAGATGAAGCGCGCGCACAAGCGGCGCAAGTCGATGAAAAAATAGCTGCAGGAACAGCAGGTTCCCTCGCAGGAATGGTCATTGCGTTGAAAGACAATATTTGCTACCGCGGACACAAAGTCAGTGCTGCGTCAAAAATCTTAGACGGTTTCGAAAGCCAATTTTCAGCCACTGCCGTTGAACGTTTGCTTGCTGCAGATGCGGTATTCATAGGCCGCACCAACTGTGATGAATTTGCCATGGGTTCTGGGAATGAAAATTCTGCCTTTGGCCCAACTAAAAACCCACACGACCCTACGAAAGTGCCTGGCGGTTCTTCAGGAGGCTCTGCAGCTGCAGTTGCAGCCGGTCTTTGCCATGCCGCTCTAGGATCAGATACCGGTGGATCAATTCGCCAGCCCGCTAGTTTTACGGGTACCGTTGGTTTCAAGCCTTCCTACGGCCGCGTCAGTCGCCACGGGTTGATCGCTTATGCCAGCAGCTTTGACCAGATAGGTCCGTTTACCACTTCGGTGAAAGACGCGGCTCGTATCATGGAAGTCATTGCCGGACCGGATGCTTTTGATGCTACCGCCATGCAAGAGCCCTTAGCTCCTGCAACAAAAGGCCAGCCGAAAAAAGTAGCCTATTTAAAAACAGCTGTAGACAATCCCGCAGTGGACGAAGGCGTTCGCAAGGCATTTATGACCCAGCTCGAACTACTTGAAAATGCGGGGGTCATCGTTGAGCCGGTAGAGTTAGAGCTGCTGAATACGCTCGTTCCCATTTATTACATTATTACTACCGCTGAAGCCAGTTCCAACCTTGCAAGGTTTGACGGTATTCACGCAGGTTACCGCCATCCAGAAAGTACCGATCTTGAGAGTGTATATAAACTCAGCCGCAGTGCAGGATTTGGCAAAGAGGTTCAACGCCGCATTATGCTGGGGACCTTTGTATTGAGCTCAGGGTATTACGATTCTTTCTTTGGCAAGGCACAATCGGCCCGTCGTTTGGTTCAGGAGTGGACCGACAAAACGTTGGAAGAATACGACGCCATTTTATGCCCTACTTCGCCGACTACGGCGTTTGAGATTGGGCGTGAGGTGAGCGACCCTACCGTGAATTATTTAGAAGATATTTTTACAGTTCAAGCAAATATTGCAGGCGTTCCCGCCGTTAGTATACCTATGGGCGTCCATGCAAACGGACTACCGATGGGTCTTCAACTCATGGGGAGCAACGGTGCGGATTTGGACGTATTGGCCATGGCCGATTGGATCCAAAACCACTAAGAATGCGCACGACAACGACCTTACTTTTTACCTTCATTTTCGCAGCCGCTTTTGGTCAAAACAGCGATACAACTGCCTTATCGACTGATACTACGACCACGGCATTAGCTGCGTCAACCACTTTAGATAGCGCGGCCTTGTGGGCACTGGATGATCGTCTTGCAAAATTGGATGCTGAGCATGTTTTTCGCACCGCTGCACAGATGAAAGTCATTGATACCGTACATCCGCTGCCATTAACAGATAGCATCTTCGAGCACTACATGGCCGAATTGGACCAACGTACGCCGTTTGAAATGACCTACAATCCCATCGTGCGTAAATACATTGAGCGTTACCTCAAGCACGGTACGGCGCGGTTGAGTCGCATGATGGCCCACGGTCAATATTACTTCCCCATGTTTGAGGAACACCTCGACAAATACGACATGCCGTTAGAAATTAAATATTTAGCGGTTGTTGAAAGTGCGTTGAACCCTAAGGCCCGCTCCTACGTGGGCGCGACCGGTTTGTGGCAATTCATGTACAGCACGGGGAAAATGTACGACCTCAAGGTCAACAGCTACGTTGATGACCGCAACGATCCATTAAAAAGTACCGAAGCCGCGTGCCAATACATGCTTAAAATGTATGATGTTTTTGAAGATTGGAACCTCGTTCTCGCCGCGTACAACAGCGGTCCAGGGAATGTCCGTAAAGCCATTCGCCGCAGTGGAGGGAAAACGTCCTACTGGGAAATTCGTCCGTTTTTACCGCGCGAAACTTCGGCGTACGTGCCGCTCTTTATCGCAGCAACTTATGCCATGGAGTACGGGCATATGTACGGTGTAGGGCCCGCTGATATACCCGCCTACTACATTGAAACCGATACGGTCCGCGTTACGAACCAACTGCACTTTCAACAGCTAGAACAACAGCTCGGCGTTGCATCCGACCTGCTGGAATTCTTAAATCCGCAGTACCGGTATAAGATCATTCCTGTAGTCGATGGTACAGATTATTTCATCACCCTACCAAAGGAAAGCGCAGCGGCGTTTAGAGCACAACAAGATTCCATTTACACCATCGCAGCCGGCTATTTTGAGTCGCGCGCTAGTGCGATGCCTGAATTCACCCAAATGAACGAACGGACTACGCACCGCGTTAAAAGCGGTGAAACTTTAGGTCACATCGCTGGGAAATACGGCGTGGGGGTAAGTGAGATCAAACGTTGGAACGGTCTAACTTCGGATATGATACGTGTGGGTCAGCGCATTGTCGTTTATCCGCGCCGCATCT
>CATAQZ010000074.1 GCA_949487015.1 Flavobacteriales bacterium UBA4585 | reverse complement strand
TAAATCCTAACGAAGTTATTGGATTGGGTGCGCATTTTGAATCGTATGCAGGTTCTCGAGGTTATGATAGTTTGTACATTTCTTACAGCTCTGGAAACCTGAATGAGCCTGGTATTCTGCCTTCCCAGATGGCGCACGGTTGGAACCCCGTTTCACTTTCCTTTGAGCCTCAGACGGTCTGTGTCTATTTATACACAGCGGATGGCTGTGTAGATTCACTTTGTAGGCAAATCGCATTTTACCCTACCATAACAGTGCCCAATTTTTTTACACCTAATGGGGATATGATAAACGATGTACTTGAGATACAGTCGACTAATACAGATCGATTGCTTCAAAGAATATACAACCGTTGGGGCCAATTGGTCTTTGAAACGGAACAGCCGGACCTCTTTTGGGATGGAAAAGTTAATGGCAAACCTGCTGCTGCGGGTGTTTATTTCTTGGAGGTTGAAGCATCAAACCTTTACACCAGCGGCCGACCCATAATGCAACGAAAGGCCATACATTTGATGAAGTAAAGTCATGAGATCTAAACTGCTAAACGGCATCACGTCCGTAATTATCGTTCTTGCCTTACTTTCCTTTTATGGTTGGAGCGTCCGAAAACATGGAATTCCAGGTAAAGCCCAAGGATTATGGGGAAAGTTCTTAGTTACGCTCACTTCGTTCCCAGATTTGGTCACGCAGGCCGCTGAGGAGGTAGAAAAGTTACCAGGAACCTTCGTGCCTACGCACCCTGCATTTGAGCCAGTAAATCGATTAGATTACGACATCAATGTATTGGTGAGCTATTCAAACGAGGAAGGAAATAGAGCAATAGAGGTCCGTAATTTAAAAACACAGGCCGTTAAAAAATCTTGGGAAGTCAAAGGCGGATTGAAGCCGCATCATCGAATCATGCATCCACTACTGCTTTCAAATGATCGTATGGCGTATGCCACAAATGGTTACGACGGTATTTATTGCATGAATGCTGTCGGCGAGCAACTTTGGCATCAAAAGGAAATTGGGCACCATCATTCCATGAATGCGGGTATCGGCGAAACGATGTGGGTTTGTGCTTATGATCTGTCTGAAGCTTCGCACCCATCAAATGGCGTTGTATACGAAATGGGTGGCGTTAAATACCACTTTTTAGACAACTACATTGCCCAGTTAGATACAGAAACAGGTGCGATACTTTTTAAGCGCTCGATGGCCGAATTATTACTCGATCATGGGTTAGAGCACCTAATCATTAAGAGTGTAGTTGTTGATGATCCTATTCATTTGAATGATGTTGAGCCGGTTTTGGAATCGAGCGAATACATGCTTGCAGGGGATGTCTTTTTAAGTTTCAGGACTTCTTCTGTGATTCTGCACTACAGGCCCTCAAACGACAGTATTATTCGCGTGATTGAAGGTCCTTTTACCAGTCAGCACGATGTAGATATTGTTGACGGACAAACCATTGCTTTTTTTAATAATAATGCACCAACTAAAAGATTTAAAGAAGATGGAGGACGAAATAAGGAGCCGAATCTTCTAAAGTACCCAGCGTATTCTTCGCATATCAAATATTACGACTTGGCCTCTCAGACTTTCAGTGCACCAAACCAAGAGGCTTATTCGCAAAATGGCGTGTATTCATTTACGGAAGGTTTGTTTGAGTTGTTACCTAACGGCGATGTACTTATTGAAGAACAAAACCCTAGTCTGTTGTGGGTGTTTAGGCAAGATAGTTTGTTGTTTAAGGGAATATTGCCCTCTCATCACGAAGGCTACCATCATTTGTTGAATTGGACCAGGGTAGTAGACTAAAAAGAAAACCCCTCTAAATCGAAATCTAGAGGGGTTAACGATCATTTCTAAGCGTTTACAGTGTAATGCTGTAGTAGCCTTCTTTTTGCTTTTCGAAACCGTATTGAATACCGTTTGGGACAACAGTAACCCCTTCTGGGAGCCCGGCAGGATCTACCTCAAATTTCTTTAATGAAAAGCCGCAAGCGATGACATTCACGTTATTAGCGTTCAAGATTTCCATAAAAGGATCCATGATCTCTGGGGTGACCATATCTTGAACAGACTTACCGCATATGATGACGTTGAATTCGCCGAAGGTGCTAGAGTCAGCAATGGCTAATTCTCCAGCAGCTTTTGCGATTGCTTTGAGCTGTTGTACGTTGCGATTTAAAACGAAATAATTCTGCGTGGTAACTGCAGCCGTTTCTTCTACAGATGCTTCTGTCGTATTGGGTGTGCAACTGCTTAGAAGGCCAGTGGCTAAAGCCAAGGATAAAAGTAATTTTTTCATGGATAGAAATTTAGTGGAAATGATAATCTGTTCCGGGCAATTGTGAAAGAACATTGTCCCCTAAATCTAAGGCTTTTGCACGGCCATCTCTTAAAGGACTTATGGTATCTACATGTGCGAGGTATTCTTCGATAAGATCGTGTATGGTATAGTCCATAACTACGGTTTCAACTGTATTTGGCATTCTACAGAGCATGTGGAGTGGTTCGCCTTCTCGACGGCAAGCAGACATTTTATAAAGCTTATCCATCTCTATGGGTGCTCCACCAACATAGATATCCTGAACACGTTCCCCTTTCGCAGCATTTGCATTAAAGGTGAGTTCCATACCTGAGAATCGCACTACCCATCCGCCAAAACGCTCTGAAGCCTTTTCGGCAAAAACGTTATGGAGTTCTTTTTCGAGCCAGTCTTTGATTTGTTGACCACTGGCTTTGCCAATTTTCACTTTTTCATTGACCGGAAGCATGTTCCAGATATCACCTCGTGTAATGGGTGCAACGCCTGCTTCACCTGGGTTGATCGGAGGGGAGAACCGGAAGCCATTAGAAAGTGCGATATCTACATCGTTTTTCCAATACGCCGCGTCGGTGATAAAATTATCCATAGGGTTTTCAACTACGAAGTAGCGGTAAAGTGGGGTAGTGGTGTAACCTAAAACTTCGTTGATATTGTCGTTATAGGGTTCCAATTCATTTTCAATTACCTGCGCAACAGTTTCATCCGCCGGGTATATGTTCGGATCCACTTCTACTAAGTCATATTCCTCATTAATGATTTCACCATTTTGAACAGTAAGAACCATTTTTCCAACAAATGATGCGAATGCACCAGGCTCTGTGACCTTAGCGTGCCCCGCTTGTAGCGGCTTGCGTATACGCTCGTGTGTATCGTTTCCTAAAACGTAATCCACCTGGGCTAAAGCAGGATGGTTTGCTAGGTCAAATTGTTTACTTATACCAATATGGGTAACTACGAAGAGAATATCTACTTTCTCTTCCTCTTTTAGTTTAGTGACCAATTCTTCAAGGTTATCTAAAATTGGATCAAAATCTAATCCTTCTGAAAACGATGGATTTTGACGAATGGGTACCTCCGGATCGTTATAGGATAAGAAACCTAAGCGATTGCCGTTTATTTCTTTGATCCAGTATTGAGGAAAAATTGGCGCTTTACCGGCTTCGTCATGGAACATATTCGCAGTAATCACAGGCGTTTCATAGCTATTCAAAACGCTCATCATTTGCTCTTTTCCATAGACAACTTCCCAATTCCCAGGAATAAGAAAATCGTACTCCATTGCTTTTACAATAGGGCCAAAAGCGGATCCTTTTGACAACGCTGCAACTGCGGATCCTTGAATGAGATCACCGCCATCTAAAATAATAGTGTTAGGATTAGATTCACGTTCAAGGTTGAATAGGGTTTTCATATTGGCTAAACCGCCAAGAGTTTTAAACGAAATCTCTTCATTCTCCCAGAATAACTCACTATGTGGTAAGACTTGGCCGTGAATGTCTGCGGTTTGTAAAATGGTTATTTGTGTAGGCTTTCCATCTCCATCGGATGGTGCGTTACATGCGCTAAGCGCTGCGGCTAGCGCGAATATGGTATAGATTTTAAAATTCATCTTTTGATCAGATTATAGTGGAATAACGAGTTTATTCTATGCTGGTTTTGATCGCATAGGCAGTGATCATCTCGTTATAAATGGTACTTACTATTACCGTAAAGAATGTAATAAGGAACGCTTGGAGGGTTTTTAGTGTACGCGTAATAATGCGAGCTAAAATTTCGTTGCGATGAGAGTACTGACGTGACCGCAAACGCATGTGGAACCAGGAAATATTCATAAGAGATTACTTCGCTCCACTCATATAAAATGGCACTTTGATCAGGAAAAGAAACGCAGGCTGTAGTTTTTGATTTATTTGATACTTCCGTTTGCTCTACCTCTAGAAAGCGCTCCAGGTGATTTCGAACCGAACACGGCGAGCTGAGTAAAATTAAGGCGAGTATGAGAGCAGTGCCTAATGATCTCCAAAATGGTATTTTACGCAAGCGTTTCATAGAGGCTCCAAGATACTTAAAAAATGGTCTATCCTTGAGACCTTTGTCACGTCTAAAGAGGACGACGTTCTATCGTTGTGCCGAACTATTATGGTACTCTTCCACTAAATTCATCACGCTCCTAACCATATCTTTCAATTCTAAAAGAATATTAAAATAGAGCGTTGTGTTTTTCGGGCTAATTTCTTCACGCCTAGTGTGATCGATCTGAGCATCGATTTTCGAAGAAAGAAGTGCTAACAATTCATCTTTGCGATCAAGACTCATCTTTAGATCGCCAAACTCCTTAGTGTTAAACGCACTTTCGACCCCAACAAGCAGTGTGCTTATTTCTTTTTGTACTTCAGATAAGTCTGAAATCTGGCTTTTACTTAATGCTTTGTGGTAGTTGTCCACATGCTTAAAGCTCTTCTTTGAAATGTATTCAAGCGATTGTACGATATCTGTGAGATTAGCCAGTATGAATATGTAGAAATTACTGCCGCGTACGCTCGTTTCATCTAAACTCTTGATGAGATAGAATAAGTTGTTTCTTAACGACTCTACTTCTTCTTCAAATTTTAATACACGTTTACGAACTTTTTTTAGTTCACTTGCATCGTTATTCGTTAATGCTTCTATGGTGCCTCCTAGGATCATGTAGGCACGGTACATAGACTTTGCAATGTTCTCAGCACTTTCATCAATAATACCCTGTACAGTTTTACTTTCGGCTTTCTTTAACTCCTGAGCGCCTTGGTCCAATTCTGATTTACTTTGATGCTTCAAATAGTTACGAATAAGTAAACCGGCAGTAATAATCAGCAGAACCGCAATGGACGAACCTTTGCCAAGATGAATGAGGAAGGTAAGTGTACCGGCTATAACAAAGGCAAACAGTGCGGTAAGGAACCAGCCACCGATGACATTTAGTACCCCAGCAACACGATAAACGGCACTTTCTCTACCCCAAGCACGGTCCGCAAGCGACGTACCCATTGCAACCATGAAAGTTACATAAGTGGTACTCAGAGGAAGCTTCATGCTCGTTGCTATTGAAATTAAGATTCCTGCAACGGCTAAGTTGATTGAGGCTCTGATCAAATCGAACGCGGGCAAATCCTTCGCATGTGCATCCCCAACATCGTTGAGCGGCGTTTGAAAACTGGCGGAAATTTTTGCTTGAATGTTTTCAGGAATAGCAGCACCGAGCACTGAAACAAGCTGAGTGGAGCCTTTTACAATACTCTTCGAAAGGAAATTGGGCTGAAAACGTTCGACAGTTTCTCCTTGTCGTGAGAGATTAATAGCTGTATCTACTACACTTCTTGCTTTCTTAGAGAGCCATAATGTCGCCATCATAATTCCGCCGGCGAGAAACAGCAGTAGTGGTTCGGCAGGTACTTTTTCACTAAGAATACCCATTGAAAATTCACTCGCAGGAGTACCAGAAATACTCCAAGCTTCATAGCTGTGGTAGGCGGCCATGGGAACCCCAATAAAGTTTACTAAATCATTTCCTGCAAAAGCAAGTGCAAGCCCAAACGTCCCAACGCCAATAACTAGCACTAAAACATTGAGATTAAACAATTTACTGAACACATATGATACTAGTGTCCAAAAGGCCAACATTCCTAAAACCAGGAAAAATTGATAATTTTCTATTATGTTTTGGATATCGCCATAAAAAGGGGTGCCCTTAAGTCCTTTAAAGAAGATAAAATATCCTATCGCTGTTAGGCATATCCCTGCAAATATGGAACCAAAACTTTTCAGTTTGCGCTCGTACTGAAACGTGAAAATAAGACGAGAAAACCATTGCACGATCATTCCAATACTGAACGCAATAACTACAGAAAGAAGTATTCCAATGATGATCTGTTTCGCTTTGTCAGTATTGATATACGCACTCAAATCCGAAAATGTTTGCTCGTCTGAAATACCAATTTTTATCAGAGCCATTACGACTGCAGCGCCCAAAAGGTTAAACACAATACTTACCGTCGTAGATGTTGGCATTCCTAAAGTGTTGAAGAAATCAAGCAATAGTATATCACCAATCATTACAGCGAAAAAGATGAACATTATTTCATCAAAGTAGAATTCACTCGGGACAAAAATTCCTTTACGAGCTACTTCCATCATACCACTAGAAAAGACAGCTCCGATAAAAATACCGGCACTAGCAATGATCATTATGTTTCTGAAAGAAATGGCTTTCGAACCGATAGCTGAATTCAAGAAGTTGACGGCATCGTTACTTACTCCGACGATTAAATCTACTACGGCGAGCACTGCCAGTGCTACAATGATCATTAAAAACATGTTCTCCATGGAGCAAAATTGTCGTGCGAAAGTAAGTTAGCAATGTTATCGGAACATTAAAAAAGGGGCTTTTCTTCTATTCCTTTTGCATTGTGCTACCGACTCCTAAGTTTAGATGAAGTTATGCAATATCAATGCATCTATCTAAACCAACCGCTTTTCTTTTCGATGAATCCTTCAGCCGCGAGGCGGCCACTTTCCATTGCTGCATTTAATGAGCCGTTGAATAACGTGTCACCCGCATGGAAAATAGTATCGGTCACTAGACTAGCGCTGGGTTCGCTGGTGTATTTCAGATTTGTGAGCTGAGGGAGCGCCTGCGCTATGGTGAAATTTTTGATGTGCTTTGGTGTGCCTGTGGTACAATACGTTTGAACCTCATGGGCGATCATTGCGGTGACTTCTTCTTCGCTAACACCTTGATGTTTAAGTGTCGTCACAGATAAGATGGTTCTTCCCTTCTTATCCTGGTATGCGTAAAGATTATTGCTCATTTTCCCTTCATCGGCAATGAGTGCGATGGTTTCAGGGGGTATAGAGGTGTTATCTACCTCAAAATACAGGCACATACACGATTTCCATTTCGTTTCAGCATCAGTTAGATTAGGTATGAGTGCAGCTGCGTTCGCTGTTACAATAGTGCCTTGGTGCGGTATTAATTCTCCATTTTCAAGGGTAATAACCGTGCTGTTTAGTGATTGTACTTCGCAATTAAATCTGAAAGTGGTATTGATCAATTTTGCTTTAAGCTGTTCACTGATTGCGCCGATCCCGTCTTGAGGAATCATAGCGTGGCCTTCACCAAACATTTTATAAACGAATTCAAACATTCGACTGGAGGTTTGAAGTTCCGTTTCAAGAAAAATGCCACTAAAGAATGGTTTGAAGAATCGCGTAATTATGGTTTCTGAAAATCCCAGCGTTCTCAAATATTCTAGCGTAGTTACTTCAGGTGAATTGAAGATTTCATCTAAACTCTTTTTCTTTAAATCAAAGTTGAGCTTAACTACCATCAGTTTATCTCTCACAGAGCCGATTCCTGAAAAAATAGTAGGTAAAAGTACTTTCCAATTCCGCAATGGATCACCAATAACGAAACGCTTACCATCCACTAAAATTTGAGCGCCTGGCTCAAGCTTCCTCAGGCGAAGTGCCTCTAAATCTAAATATTTCTGGGCAAGCGGATAGGCGCTTAATAGCACTTGAAATCCAAGATCAAGCTGATAATCTTCCACTTTGATAGTTTGAATTCTTCCACCGCAGGTACCCTGCTTTTCAAGAATTACCGGGTGATACCCCGCTTGCTCTAATTCATATGCTGCTATGAGACCGCTTACTCCTGCTCCGATAATGTGGACGCTTGCCTTCTGTTCCATGCGTGTTTTGGTATTTACACAAAGAAAACGAAGGATTGGAAAATTAGTTCGTCAATTTTTTATAATAAAGCCGCGTTTATCAAAACAGAAGATTGTTAGCTTAAGGAAAGCATAACGTGCATTATGTGTTGAGCTCATACTTACGCATGTATATTTACCTCTTCTCAAAGCACACACATTAACAAATGCCTAATAAGACAATGTCAAATACGAAGAAACTAGGGTTCTTAGATAGCTACCTCACATTATGGATATTTTTGGCCATGGCAGTAGGAGTAGGAGTCGGGTACTTCATTCCCTCAAGTGCCGTTTTCATAAATACACTGAGTTCCGGTAGTACGAATGTGCCGATCGCTCTAGGACTGATCTTAATGATGTATCCCCCGCTAGCAAAAGTGGATTATAAACTCTTACCAAAGGTCTTTCGTAACGTGAAAGTGTTGTCCGTTTCCCTGCTCCTAAACTGGATTATCGGTCCTGTACTTATGTTCGTGTTGGCCCTTCTATTTCTACAAGACTATCCAGAGTATATGGTAGGCCTAATCTTGATAGGACTGGCACGATGTATTGCTATGGTACTCGTATGGAATGATTTGGCTGAAGGAAGTAGTGAATACGGCGCTGGACTGGTCGCTCTCAATAGTATATTCCAAGTTTTTGCTTATAGTTTTTACGCTTGGTTATTTATTACCGTTTTACCACCTTATTTCGGCTTTGAAGGTGCCATCGTGGATATTTCAATAGCGACTATTGCGGAAAGCGTAGCTATTTATTTAGGCATACCTTTTCTATTGGGACTCGTCAGTCGTATTGTATTGGTTAGGTGGAAAGGAGAAGAATGGTATCGCAATACATTTATACCCACTATTTCACCAATGACACTTATAGCACTCTTGTTTACAATTGTGGTGATGTTCTCTTTAAAGGGAGAATTGATCGTAGCGATACCCATGGATGTGGTTAGGATTGCAATACCGCTACTGATCTATTTTGTGGTAATGTTTTTAATAGGCTTCTTTGTGAGTAAGGCTGTAGGGGCAGAGTATGATAAAAACGCTGCCATAGCTTTTACCGCCGCAGGAAATAATTTTGAATTGGCTATTGCTGTTGCCATAGCTGTTTTCGGTCTTAATTCAGGACAGGCTTTTACTGGGGTTATTGGGCCGCTGGTGGAAGTTCCTGCGCTAATCTTACTCGTGAGGGTGGCCGCAAGACTCAAAAAAAGGTATTATCGCTAACACGGTAAAAAGTGGCGATGTGATGGTCATTTTCAACTAAGTATATGAGATAGGGAAAGATTCTGAATCGTATTTTGCTGTACGGTAAATACCGTACATGGCTTGCGCGATTGCCGGAATAGAGGCAGATAGTTCGTAACCCTTGATTTTACAAATATTCACATTATGATTGGAACTTGGACCGTTGAAGGAATTAGACACCTGACTCATAATCAGGTGGTCACAGGTTCAAGCCCTGTTGGGCCCGGTAGAGGCACGGCCTGCTCGCCGAAGATCTTCAATGTATTCCTTAAAAACCGCCTGAAAGGACTTGCTAGAATGAGTAGGCATTGCCGAGCTCTTCCAGCGCGTATCAAATGCATGAAAACTAAAGGGGTGCAATGTATCTGTAATTTCAATGGCTCTACCTTCGTATTCACGGATGGTATGAAAAACCTCACGTTGCGATTTAGACATGCGCTGTCCCGACTGAATCTTCTCCCAATCTGCCTTTGACACGGCACTTACATCTAGAGGGTAATAGCGCTGCTTACGAGCAAAAGTCACCCGAAGTTTAATGGGGTAGATAGGATCTTTAGAGCCGGCGTTTTTTATCAAAGCGCGACGTGTATCTAAAACAACCTTAACAGCTAATGTGCTCATAAATCAAAATTTGCATACAATTTGCATACAAATCTAACGCAAATGACCGTAATCAACAAAAACCACTAATTAGATAAATTACATAAACTATTGAATATCAAACGATAAAAGTTATTTATTTGAATTGGTGTTAATCAATAGTAGTGAATGTTTTCTGACTCATAATCAGGTGGTCGCAGGTTCGAGCCCTGCTGGGCCCTGCAAAGGGTGGTTTAATAGCTGATAATCAGTACGGTAAAATACAAAGTTCGAGCCCTGCTGGGCCCACTGAAAATCAAGCACTTACGTTGAAAAGCGTAGGTGCTTTTGGTTTCATTTATGTTCATACTATCGCATACCGATAAAATGATAATGTTTATAGATAACCGGGAATAGGTTGGGGCCTACCGACTGCGTAGTTTCTGTGTAGTTAAAGTCAAGTTCGTCGTTGTCTAACCCTCCGTATCCGCGAATTTCTGTTTGTATGTCGGTATTTAGATCTTCATTGAGACTTGAAAATTTGAATGATATAGTTCTCGAATCTACATATGCTACTATATTATCAACTGACATGATTGCTGGATGATTTGTGCTGTCTTTCACGATAATTGATTTTTGGAAAGAATTTATAAGCATGAAATCTTCATTATAGACGTTCATAATTCCAGTGAATGTTCCGTAGAATGTTTCTCGAATTTCTGTTTCACAATCATTCCCTGTGTGATATTCATCGCAAACACATTGTCCGTCTTCGCATGTAAAATTTTCGGGACAGACTGTTGATTTGCAATGGTTTGAAGAACAGCTAAGTGTTAGAAGAATGGCCGCTATAAAGTTTACAACTTTGATTTTAGTGCTCATTTTTATTGTGTATGTGATATTTGAATTGAACAGTAATCACCCAGTTGACATTCCTATATCTGTCTTGAAGATTTAGATTGCCAAAAGACCCCGGCCGATTATAAAATTGGTGTGTGATATCTTGATTATAGTGCATTAACTGAAGCTCTAATTCAGATTTCTTATACCTAAGACTAGAGTTGATTCCTAATACTAGAGGGGAGTTTTGGTTTAATTCAAATTCATAACCTATTCCTTCTGTAAAGAGCGAAGTATTATATTCTGAAATTATCCAATCTCCCATGTATTGATACTTAAATGTGAATCCAGTATATATCTTGTGAGACGATAATTTGGAGATTATTCCTCTCTCCATGATGAAATAGGGAACACTGTAATTAGTGCTAACAGTATTGTTCAATGTTGTCAAGAAATAAAATCTTGTCGGGATTAATCTATCGTCAATTTCTTGAATTCTATCAGTGAGATCATATGCGGTCATACCGTCTGGGATTCTTGGGCTTTCAATTCCAACAGACAGAGATGTGTAAAACTTGCCCTTTTTGGTAACGTTTTTTCCAATTCCTATTGAAGTGCCGAGAGATGGGCTTATTTTAATGTAGTCACTATACTCCGCGAATACTGGTACTACAATTTGATTTATCATTAAGCCGCTGGAAACGAAATAAGACTTCTGTCTTTGTGCATTCACATCAAGGCTACATGTCAGTGCCAAAATGAAAAACAAATAGCCGGAGAGGAGTTGTCTCCGGCTATTTGATCTGGTTTTACCATGCATGAGTGAGAGTGAATAATTTTGTGCCTT
>CATAQZ010000073.1 GCA_949487015.1 Flavobacteriales bacterium UBA4585 | reverse complement strand
TTCTTTGTTGTCAGAACTGTCTTCGGACCAAAGCGCACCTAGTAATTCACCTGGGGTATAATATCCAATCTCGAATGGACCCACCTGCCATTTCTCTTTTGGAGAAAGGAAACTCAATCCCAGCATAAGGATTCCTAATGCAAAAAGAAATAAGAAAAGATGTGCCGGTTTATTCATGCCCTAAAGGGTACTAGGGTATTTATCGGGAGAATAATCGGTAATGGTTTGGGTATTGATTTTCAGATGTTCGCCTGCCTTGATCAATTCATCGACTTTATTCCAAGTCTTGATATTATCTGCGCTGACACCAGGAAACTTGTTTGCAATGCCCCACAACGTATCCCCAGGCTTGACCTCATAGGTAATGTATACTCCAGCCAATGCCAGAGCATCTTTTTTCGGGGCATCTTTGTCAGATGTTGAAACTACTTTTTCACTTTTTTTCTGCGCAGCGGCAGCCACTTGAGCGGATTCTCGCTTATTCGAAGGCACCCAAACGGTTAGTTTTTGACCAGGATAGATCGTATTGCCTTTAATGCGGTTCCACTTCTGTAGGTCACTTACCTTCACTCCTAGGTTTGTACTAATACGTCCTAAATAGTCACCGGAGCGTACGGTGTATGTAATGGCATCGTGAGTGGAGGGATCAGGCATAAAGGATAGCACTTGTTTTCTGCGCTTTTCATATTGCGCAAGCAAGTCGGCTTCATACCTCTGCTGCTGATCAACTAACGCGGTCCAATCATTAGGAGCAGGCTTCCATTCTACTCCATAGAGCGCAGCACCCTTCGGCAGTACATCGCGAGTTAAATGAGGATTAGCAGATTCAAGCTCGCGCAGTTTTATGCGACCCTCGTCAGCCACTGCACTAAGTAATACTGTTCCTGGAGCTGCTTTCACTGTGGCTTGAAGTGTGTAATCAGATTCAAGTCCATAATAGCGACCCGCAGCCTGTTTTCCCTTTACTGGATCAAAGCGCTCGTCTACGAAATCGTTGATTGTCAGTCCCATTTTAATGGCTTGCACTCTCGTCAATGCGGGGACTTCTGCTGACTGCCATCCTGCTGGTTCAAAAGCTGCTGGCGAACGTACCAATTCCCACTGCGCTTTAACGAGTGCTGCTACAGCGGTAGTATCTTCATGCAGCGTTGTCGCCTGCATGACGCCATGACTGCTAAGCAGTAGTAGGATGAGTCGAATTTTAGTGGAAATACGCATATAAACAAATATAACGTTTGCTCAAGCCAATTCCACCTATCTACAGCCGTAGAAAAGTGAAGTTTTCCTCAATGAATGTTCAAAAAGTAAAAGGTTAATAGGAATGCTCGTCAAGCTTGACTTTCCCTCTAAACGATCTGTACACGATGAAGGTGTACAGTCCCACTAAAGGCGCACCTATGCTGGCCATCAACAGCATGATTCCCAACGTTTTTTCAGAAGCCGCGCTCGTATATATTGTAATGTCATAAGCCGGATCTATAGTACTGGCTAAGAAGGTTGGAAACAAGCCAATGGCTACGAGTATGAACAGCATACTCACAGTTAGGGCACTGAATACAAAAGCCAATGTGAAATTTCGTTTCTCTGCAAGTCGTGGAATATTCGCTATACTCAAAAGCGCAACTAGGGGCAGCAAAAGCAAAACGGGATGTTCTTTGAGCGGCGCAACCATATGTTCAACAAAGAGCATAGTGTATCCAGAGGCAATGAGAAACATCAGGATAAAAAAGATAATGGAGCGTTTGACCCAAAGCGTGACAAATTCATACATGGCACCTTGCGTCTTAAGCGCCAAATAAATAGCCCCGTGCATCATGAATAAGGCCCATGTCGTCAAACCAATAATAATGGCATAGGGACTTAAAAAATCCCAACCGTTCCCCACGTAATCTCCTGCTTCATTTATCGGCATGCCTTCTAATACATTTGCAAGCACCGCACCCAAAGCGATGGACAAACCCGAAGAACTGATCATATACGTCGTATCCCAAAGTTTACGCCACCAGAGCATTTTCTCCTTCGAACGAAACTCTATACTTACGGCTCTAAATATCAGCAGTGCTACAAACAACATGAACGGCACATAAAGTCCGCTAAAGAGTGTGGCATAAAGATCTGGAAATCCCGCAAATAAGGCTCCCCCGCCTATAACTAGCCAAACTTCATTACCGTCCCAAACCGGGCCTACAGCATTCAATGCAATGCGACGGTTTTCCTCCTTCTTAAAAAATAAGTGCAGTGAACCTGCGCCTAAATCAAAACCGTCTAAAATGGCATATCCTGAAAAAACGCCCCCGACCACTAAAAACCAAAGCGTTGGGTAATCCAATCCAAAAAGTGTTGCCGAATACATGCTAGTATAGTCCATAGTGTTTTACGATTTGTAGATTTCAGCAGTTGATGCTTGTTTAGGACGGTAATCGCGTAAGGTGCGATCCTCTGGTCCGTGAACAATTTTTTTATTCAAAAGGTAAATGAACAGGCTAAAGAGCAGGGAGTAAATGACTGCGAATAAGACGAGTGAAAAGACCAATTGTTGTTTACTCACGGCCAGTGAGAATGCATCCGATGTGCGAAGCAGCCCGTATACCACCCACGGCTGGCGGCCCATTTCTGCTGCAAACCAACCGAATTGATTCGCTAACTGAGGTAAAATCGCGCTCCAAACTAATACACGCAGCAGCCATTTGTGCTCCCATAACTTTCCGCGGTAGAGCAGCCACCATGCAAGTAAGGAGATACCAATCAAGGCCATCCCAATTGCGACCATGAGGTGGTAGAATTGAAAGACTGCATTCACTTGCTTTGGCCGATCTTGCTCCGCAAAAGCATTGAGCCCCGGCACAGGATGTTCAAAATCATAATCTAACAGAAAACTTAGGCCACCCGGGACTTTAAGCCCTCGTACAGTCTGATTTTCTTGATCGACCCACCCCATTACATACATATCCGCTGCCGCCGTATCTGCATAATGTCCTTCCAGCGCAGCCAATTTAGCCGGTTGATTTTCCGCAACTCCTTCTGCACTGTGATGACCTGTGAATAATTGAGCCAAGGAAACGACAGCAACGAAAGGTATGGCGATTTGTAAGGCCTTTTTAGACACTTCAATATGCTTTCCTTTTAAAAGGTACCAAGCATGGACACTGATAATTAAAAATCCACCGGCAAGAAACGCTCCTATCCAAGTATGACTCAAACGATCCACGGACGACGGATTGAACACCATTGCCCAAAAATCTGTGACCTCTGCACGAACGTTCATACCGTGACCCACCAGATGAAAACCCGCAGGCGTTTGTTGCCAAGAATTGGCAACTACAATCCATACTGCACTGAACATAGACCCTAACCAAACCCCTAAAGTTGCGATGAAGTGCATGCCTTTACTCACTCTGTTCCAACCAAATAAGAGGATGCCTAAAAATCCAGATTCGAGCGCAAAAGCAAAGAGACCTTCCGCGGCTAAGGCTGATCCGAAAATATCGCCAACAAATCGGCTGTAAGCAGCCCAATTGGTTCCAAATTCAAATTCCATGACAATTCCTGTTGCCACACCTATACCGAATGTCAATGCAAAAATTTTCGTCCAGAAACGGGCAAGGGTATGATACACCTCTTTTCCCGTGCGCAAATATGAGCCTTCAAAAAGCACCATAAGTAGCCCTAAACCGATGGACAATGGCGGATAGATGTAATGGAAGGAAACAGTAAAGGCAAACTGTATTCTTGATAGTATTTCAACACTCATGGCGACAATTGTACGGTTATTGTACAAAGGTGCCACTGCGGCTAAAAAACCTGCGTGATAAAGGATACGTTGCCCTAAAGTACTTCGGCGATTAGATCGTAATCGTGCGCTTCTACGACTTTAACCGTGCAGAAATCACCGATTTTCAAATAAATATCCTCTGCGGGTATCAGCACTTCGTTGTCGACATCCGGACTGTCGAACTCTGTACGACCTACAAAATGTGCACCTTCCTTACGGTCAATCAGTACGCGGTATTC
>CATAQZ010000072.1 GCA_949487015.1 Flavobacteriales bacterium UBA4585 | reverse complement strand
GAGTAGAAAATTGGGACATTAAGATTTCAGATACCATTGCCGACAATGCCTCGGGATCGCATTATGTACTTAGCACACAAGCAAAGCCGTTGGCAGAGGTACCCACCGCTACGATCGAAATGACACTGCTTAAAAACGGCGCTGTAGCGAGCGAAGGCAATGGGAAGGCGTGTATGGGCGATCCCCTGAATGCCGCTTTATGGCTGGCGCAAACGATGGCAAGAATGGGCCGACCGCTATTGAAAGGTGAGGTGCTACTCTCTGGGGCCTTAGGACCCATGGTCCCTGTGGAACGTGGTGATGCGTTTGAATTGCGTGTAGAAGGATTTTTAAGCACCATGGTCTCTTTCGAATAATGAAATCTAAAGTTCAGTCGATCAGATAATTAGAATAGACTTTGTTCCTTCCATTTTTCTATTACATTTGCGCACTTTTTTACTGAAATGAAAAACAAATACATCGACCTCGTTGAACAGACCTTTGATTGGCCTGCAGAGGAATTTGAGCTGACGGAAAACGGTACGCTCGCGTGGAACGACCTTGACCTCATGCCTATTGTGAAGCAATACGGTACGCCTTTGCGCATGACCTATTTGCCCAAGATTGATGAGAACATTCAACGCGCCAGACGCATGTTCCATGTGGCTATGGCAAAGGTGGATTACGAGGCAAATTACCACTACTGCTACTGCACGAAGAGCAATCATTTCAGCTTTGTGATGGAGCGGGTTCTAGAGAACGAGGTACACTTGGAGACCTCCAGTGCTTTCGATATCAATATCATTAAAAAAATGAAGGAAGCTGGCCGATTAAAAGACCAGCAGTACGTCGTTTGTAACGGCTACAAAACCAAAGCATACCTCGATAACATTGCCGGACTCATCAATAGTGGACATACAAACACCATTAATGTGATTGACCACGTGGAGGAGTTGGAAGAACTGACTTCAAGATTGACGGAAAAGGCAAAAGTGGGCATTCGCATTGCTTCAGAAGAGGAACCTAAATTCGAATTTTACACCTCGCGTTTGGGCATCGGATACCGGGATATCGTGGACTTTTACAAAACGAAAATTGCCGAGAATGAGATGGCGGAGCTCAAAATGCTGCACTTCTTCATCAATACCGGCATCAAGGATACCGCATATTATTGGAATGAATTGCGCAAATGTGTCAACGTATATATCGACTTGAAGCGTTTGTGCCCAACGCTCGATAGCCTGAATATTGGGGGCGGATTCCCAATCCAGACGAGTCTAGGCATGGATTACGACTACGAATACATGGCGGAGGAAATCATCTCTCAGATCAAAACCATGTGTGATTTTGCCGATGTGCCTGAGCCTAATATTTTCAGTGAATTTGGTTCTTTTACAGTGGGTGAAAGTGGTGCCAATTTCTACAGCATCCTCGGCGCAAAACAACAAAACGACCGTGAGCTATGGTACATGATCGACAGCTCGTTCATGACTACGCTGCCGGACAGTTGGGCCATCAACAAGCGCTTCATTATGTTCCCTTTGAACAAATGGAACCGCCCGTACGACCGCGTTTTGCTCGGTGGATTGACGTGCGATTCGGACGATTATTACAACTCTGAACAGCATGTGAACGCGATCTTCCTACCACGAATGAGTCCTCAAGACGAGGAACCCCTCATGATTGGGTTCTTCAATACAGGCGCCTATCAGGAGTCGTTGTCCGGCTACGGCGGAACGAAGCACTGTTTGCTGCCAGCACCGAGACACGTTGTCGTCGATCGTGATGAAGAGGGAAATGTTACTTCGAAGCTTTTTGCTGATGAGCAAAGTTCAGCTAATATGTTAAATACTTTGGGTTATGAATAAGGGACCAATTTCACAGTTTATGGCGCAGCACTACCGCCATTTTAATTCAGCAGCTATGGTGGATGCCGCCAAAGGATACGAGGCGCATTTAACTGCTGGCGGTAAAATGATGGTGACCCTCGCTGGCGCCATGTCTACGGCGGAATTGGGCATCTCTCTAGCGGAGATGATTCGCGAAGGTAAAGTGGACATCATCTCCTGTACCGGGGCGAACCTGGAGGAAGATTTAATGAATCTCGTTGCACATACGCATTACGAGCGTGTTCCGGAATACCGTGACTTAACTGCGCTGCAGGAGCGTGCACTTTTAGACCGCGGTTTGAATCGCGTGACGGATACGTGCATCCCGGAAGAAGAGGCTTTTCGCAGATTACAGAGTCACATTGAGGACATTTGGAAAAAAGCAGAGGCTGCAGGTGAGCGTTATTTTCCGCACGAATACATGTACAAGATGATTTTATCTGGAGTCTTGGAACAATACTATGAAATTCCGCCAGAGCACAGTTGGATGATTGCTGCAGCAGAACGCAACCTTCCTATCGTAGTTCCAGGCTGGGAAGACAGTACAATGGGGAATATTTTCGCTTCGTACTGCATCAAAGGAGAACTTCAGGCAAGTACAGTAAAGAACGGGATTGAATACATGATGTGGCTCGCAGATTGGTATACCCAAACCTCGAAGGAGGCGTCTATCGGATTTTTCCAAATCGGTGGTGGTATTGCGGGCGATTTCCCAATCTGTGTGGTGCCCATGTTGTACCAGGATATGGAATTAGAGGATACGCCGTTCTGGGGGTACTTCTGTCAAATTTCAGATTCGACGACAAGCTACGGTTCGTATTCAGGTGCCGTTCCTAACGAAAAAATCACCTGGGGAAAGCTGGATGCAGACACTCCAAAATTTATTGTGGAAAGTGATGCAACTATTGTTGCACCATTGATTTTTTCTTGGATATTGGGCAAGTAAAATGAAGGCACCTTCAGTGAGGGTATGCGCTCCTGAGCGTTTTCATTTTCAATGGATTAGTTTATAGTTGTGTTTTTTGCGTGGGCCAGGTGCTCACTTAATCATCAAAAGAGATGGCAAAGAAAAACGTGATCAAGGATTATAAGTCCATGACACCAGACCTAATGGCGCTATTGGTCGAAGCGTACCCGGATGGTTTCGAATACGATACCATATACTTTACAAACGCGAAAGGCGAAAAAGTTGAAGCCGTTCCTTTGGAGACGGAGGACACAAAGTACCTCATTAAAGTGAGTAGCACTTTGACTAAAAATTTCGAAGCATTCGACCTTGAGGAATTTGAAGAAAGCGTTTCTTCAGAAGACGAAGATTTCGAATCGGACGACTTAGACGACTAAGTAAATTGTATTTTGGTGGTATGAAAAAAACGTACCACCTACTGTTTGCTTTATTGGCGTTGGGCCTTTTAGGACATGGCCAATCGAAAACTGCCTTCTTGCCTGAACCGGGAGAGGGCTTTTCGTTTAATACAGGTTTGTTGTCTGTGCTCGATGCGCCAGCATCTTTTCAGTCGAACGTTCGTTCGAACAGCCAATCGTTTCAATTCATGCGCGATAATGTCATTGGTTTGAGTCATTTCTCTATTGCTTATGGCGTGGGCTACAGTGCACAGTTTTATCATGGAAACGTACGTATCGATGTTGCGGAAGACGGTACACAAACACTCGTCGATCTTAGTGGGCGCGAATTCATTTCCAACCGTTTCGCGACGGAATATTTGGACGCGACTGTTGCCTTCCGTTACAGAGGTAAAGCCAATAGAAAGGGCAGGTACAACAGATTGTATGTAGGAGGTACGTTCGGGTACCGCACGGATGCTTATTCCTACTATAAAGACGACGCATACCAGGTCAAATATTACCAAATATCCGGTTTTAACCCGATACGATATGGTGTACATGTAAAAGCGGGAAGGGGTCCGGTGAATGCGTATGTGCATTACGGATTGAGCGCGATTGTCGTAGAAGGCGCCATGTTGCCAGAGTGGGCACAGGCGCGTCCGTTAACTGTTGGTTTGAGCTTTACGCTCTAGATTACTTTAGAGGAACGGCTGAACACGCTTCTCCGTAGCTGATTTTTTTCGCAACGGGTTTTAAGTACTGGGTGGCCAGTACGTAGGCATCTTTAGGAATGCGTTTATCTCCGCATCCTTTGATGATAACTGGTTTTCCTGTGTATTCCTTCCAATCATGCATCGTCATGCGCTCGCGATAGAATGCACTATAGAATCCTTCTTCGTTTTCTGACCAGATGCAGGTAAGTCCAGCCTCAGTGCATTTACTGGCAACTAAGAGGGGCGCCCAGGCCGGTAGTATGGCTTCTGTACTGCAATAAAGATGAATTACGGAGCCTTCATACCGCGAAAAATCAGTGCTTTTAAGCGCATTCCTGAATTCCGTTTCGCGCAGAATAAAGCCTTGCTCAAGCCATTGGCTCAGGTCCATTGCATGCACCTTCTTTGGAAGGAAATCTTCCAAATTAAAGGTGATCAGCGGACTTGCCGCTACTTTGTTTACAATGGTACCGTCACTCATGAGTTAAGCCGTAAAGGTATAGTCTCTAAAGAATTCTTGGTTCTCTTCCGTACGTAATCCGGTAAACGTAAATCCGGACTTCTCTGGAGAAAGCGGAGCGGTGAGGCGCTCATTATGCCAAAGCTCATAGGTTTTGAAGTCCACAGGCGAGCGGTTTTCAAGGGCGTTAAACAGATCTAATCGGCCCACTTTTTTCCAGCCTGCTTCCACGGTGCCTTGAAACACTTTCGCTTTAGAGCCAGATCCGTAACCCATAAAGCCAATAGTGTTGCCTTCGATCGCTTCGCCTTTGTCGGCTGCGTCGCAAAGCGTGCTCAAGAGCCCCATAAAAATAGAGGCGGTATACATATTGCCTATTAAGCTTGATGCACGCTCGGCGGGTGCGAGCGCTTTCGCCACATAAGCCCGGTAATAGTCAGATTTACTGAATGCGCGCACCCATTCTTTTGCTTCGGCCTTATCCGAAGGTTGATCACTGCCCATGACAGCAACTACATCTTGCCACTTTCCGTTGGCTTTCATCCAGTCCAGGTAAAAATTTACTAGCATGCGTCGGCCTTGGAATGCATAGGGCAGGTGCATGACTACTTTATCCCAATCTAGAGCTGGATTGATCGCTACTTTCGTTCCAAAGTGTGCCAATGCTTCACTAATACGGCTTACGTAAGCAAAGTTGCTGTACTGACCGTCAAACACGGGCTCTTCAACATAACTGCGGAGCATTCTATTGCCACCCCAAAAGCCATTCGCTTCTGCAACCTTTGCTTCGGCATCTTCTATAGAAAGCTGCTGACCTAAGAGTGCGGCTGCCTCTACGAGCAATGCTGCTTTGGTATGCGTTCTGCGCGGCTTGAAAAAATCGCGTTCGCCTTTTGTCGCCACGCCAATGTCATCTCCTAACGAGATGATGGACGGATTCACGGAAACGACTATGGCCACCGCGCCTGCACCTTGGGTATATTCTCCCGTAGAACCTAAGTTGTATTTCGCTAAATCTGAAGCAACAATAATGGCTTTTTTCTCTGGGTGTTGACGAACATAAAGACACGCATTTTCTAAGGCATCCACTGCACCGATGCAAGCAAAGGTCATGTCCACGGCATCGACATTGCGTAAGCAATTGGCGCCGTGCGAACTGGCGAGTTGTTGTTCGACTAAATCTAAGATATAGGTTGCCGTAGGTTTGGCGCTATCCAGAGCACTTTCCGTGCCGAGGTAAAGACGCCCTACAGTGCTGGGGTCTAAAGGCTCATCGGTAAAAAGATTGAGCACGGCATTGGCCCCCATTGTTGCTGCATCCTCATCGGTATCAGGGAAAGACATTGAGGTCAAACCTAGACCCTTATTGAGTTTAGCGTATTCTATATTGCGCGCCTCAGCGAGCGTTTCTATGGGCAAGTACTGTTGCGGTACGTAGTAGGCGAGGGCGTCGATTCCAATCTTCATTATGGCGGGTATTTTCAAATCACAAAAAATCACTCGATTCTTTGAGGAACGAGCAGCTAATTAACGAAGACATTAACGATTTTGTGACGGTTTGGTTCGTCTTTTAGGAAAATCTTAAGAAGTGGGCGTAAGGGACTAAAGAATGCCTAGTTCAAGTTTTGCTTCTTCACTCATCATGCTTTTATCCCAAGGTGGATCAAAAGTAAGTTCTACTTCTACCTCCCGGACGTTATCGAGAGCTCGTGACTTTTCTTTCACCTCCTGAGGCATACTTTCAGCTACTGGGCAGTTTGGCGAAGTCAGGGTCATTAGAATGTGGACATCACGATCCGTACTAACTTTCACATCATAAATCAATCCAAGCTGATAAATATCTACAGGAATTTCAGGATCGAATATATTACACAAGACACCAACGACTTCTTCGCCGATGGATTGCATTTCTTGATGGCTTAATTCTTTACTCATACGCTTAGTTTGCGCTGGAAAAGGCCAACGCGTAGAATTTCATTTGTTTTATCATGCTCATCAATCCATTTGCACGGGTAGGACTTAGGTGATCCTTAAGCCCTATTCTTTCTAAGAAACTTAGATCCGCAGCTGCAACCTCTAGTGACGGTTGATTGTCAAATACATCGATTAACATTGCAACGATACCTTTTGCAATAATGGCGTCGGCATCGGCAAAAAAACGAACGTTTTCGCCTTTTTTTTCTGCCTTGAGCCAAACTTTGCTTTGGCAGCCTTGTACCAAAAGATCATCGTTTTTATCGACCGCGTCAAGCACGGGCATGGCTTTACCCATTTCGATGATGTGATTGTATTTATCCATCCATTCGTCGAAGAATTCGAATTCTTCGATAAGTACGGCTTGTTTTTCAGCAATTGTAGACATGGTGACTTATCGTAGCATGGTTACGGCGCGCTCGAGCGCAGCCTTGAATAGATCGATTTCTTCGAAGGTGTTGTACATCGCAAAGCTTGCGCGAGCGGTCCCCGCGATGCAGAATTGGTCCATAATGGGTTGTGTACAATGCTGTCCAGTACGCACTGCAACTCCCTGTTGGTCGAGTAGTACGCCTAAATCGTATGGATGGGTGCCTTCGACTAGAAAGCTGATAACACTTGCCTTGTTTTCCGCAGTTCCGATAATTCTAAACCCGTCAATGGTCGACAAAGTAGTTGTAGCATAATCTAAAAGTGCAGCTTCATGTGCCGCAATAGCATCAACACCTACGGTATTGATATAATCTAATGCTGCACCGAATCCGATGATGCCCTCGATGTGCGGGGTACCTGCTTCAAATTTATGTGGGATATCCGCGTAGGTGCTTTTTTCCATGGTCACCGTAGCAATCATTTCACCACCGCCTTGGTAAGGAGGAAGCAACTCCAAACGTTCGCGTTTCCCATAGAGTACACCTAAGCCCGTAGGCCCGTACATTTTGTGCGAGGATAAAGTGAAAAAGTCCACATCCCAATCTTGTACATCTACTAGCGCATGCGGGCCGCTTTGTGCGCCGTCGACCAGGGTCCATGCGCCGACAGCTTTTGCTCGACTTAAAATGGTTTTGACCGGATTAATGGTTCCAAGCGCGTTTGAGATGTGGTTGAACGCGACCATGGCAGTGTTTTCATCGACTAAAACTTCCAATGTGGAGAGATCTAATTCGCCCTTATCGTTCATCGGTATGTAGCGCAATGCCGCTCCCGTTCGCTCACAAAGCATTTGCCAAGGCACAATATTGCTGTGATGTTCCAACGCTGTAATGACTACATTTTGGTGCGGTTGTAGCAATGCCCCCATACCAAAGGCAACCGTATTAATGCTGTCGGTGATGCCACGTGTGAAAATGATTTCCGCGACTTCTCGGGCATTGATATGCGCACATACAGCAGTGCGAACAGCCTCCATGGCATCCGTTGAACGTTGACTTAAAGTATGCACACCGCGATGCACGTTTGCATTATCCTTTGTGTAAAAGTCAGTAATAGCCTGAATTACAGCAAGCGGTTTGTGTGCCGTAGCAGCGTTGTCCAGGTATACGAGTGGTCGACCATGTATCTGCTGGTGCAGAATGGGAAATTCCTTTCGTATGGCGTGGACATCGTAGCTCATTACAAGGCAAATTCTAAGTTGATTCCTAGCTTCTCTGCAATGACGTGATTCAATCGCTTCTCAAGCTGTGGAATTTTAACATATTCCAATGCATCCGCCGCAAAAGCGTAGGTCATTAACCCTTCAGCTTCACGTTTTGGAATTCCTCTTGAACGTAGGTAAAAAAGAGCATTGTGGTCCAATTGGCCAATAGTACAACCATGCGAACAACGCACGTCATCTGCGAAAATCTCCAATTGAGGCTTCGTATCTACCTTCGCTTTATCACTCAACAAAATATTGTCATTTTGTTGGAAAGCGTTTGTTTTCTGCGCCTTCTGGCGGACCATCACCTTTCCATTGAAAATACCGTGGCTCTTACCGAGGTAGATTCCCTTGTATAGCTCCCGGCTGTAACAATTCGGCTCTTGGTGATCTACAAGTGTGTGGTGATCCACAGTTTGTCCATCACCGATAATGGTAATGCCGTCCATATGGCTCTCAGCATGTTCTCCACCGGAATAAAAATGCAGATTATTACGTACCAATTTTCCACCAAAGGTATAGGTACCTACATGAACGTTGCTCTGCTCTTTTTGGACCACATGGGTATTATCAACCAATGTAGCCTCATCGGAATCGTTTTGTACTTTGTAATAACTCACACGCGCATCGCGGGCTGCGAAGACTTCACTTACAAAATTCGTAAAGCTCGGCTGGTCGCCTATGTTTTGATGGCGCTCTAAAAGTTGCACCTCCGCATTCTGTTCCGCAATGATCAAATTACGCACCTGTGAAAATGCAGGTCCGTTTTCATTCGTTGTGAGGTAAAGAATTTCGATAGGTTTATCGACGGTTTGATTTGCCTTCACTCGAATAAACGCGCCGTCGTCAGCGAAGGCGGTATTTAGGTCCACAAACGTCTCGCCTTTTGGCGCTCCTTTACCTAAATACTCCGAGATAATATCTGGGTATTTATTCAACGCCGCAGCAAACGTACAAACGTCGAATTCCTGATGCGTTGAATCGCTTAACCACGAGCTGTATTTCCCGTTGATAAACACGAGTTTATACGTGTCTAGGTCACTCAATAAGTACGATTTGATATCGGCAAACGATACGGCATCATCACCTTTTAAAAGAATGCGATAGTCGTGCTTTAATACCGGTTTTAGGTTGGTGTATTTCCACTCTTCGTCCCTCGTGGTAGGGAAACCCTGGGCTTCAAATCTGTCCAGCGCTTCCTTACGCAAGTGAACGACGCCGAGATTTCGGCTGCCATTGAGTTGCGGTTCTGCAACAACAAAAGAGGAGAGTAAATCTTGTGCTAAATCTGTCATGCGTTTTCTGCCTTGATCCAGTCGTATCCTTTCTCTTCCAACTCATGTGCCAATTCTGGCCCGCCACTTTTAACAATTCTACCGTTGAATAAAACGTGTACGAAATCTGGTTTGATGTAGTCCAAAAGACGCTGGTAATGCGTGATTACTACAACTGCATTATCTGCAGTACGTAGCTTATTCACACCGCCGGCAACAATGCGTAGTGCATCTATATCTAAGCCAGAATCCGTCTCATCCAGTATTGCCAATTTCGGCTCTAACATTGCCATTTGGAAGATTTCATTGCGCTTTTTCTCACCACCCGAAAAGCCCTCGTTTAAACTGCGGCTGAGGTAGCTTTTATCCATCTCTAAGAGGGCTGTTTTTTCACGCATTTTCGCGAGCATTTCGCGCGCTTCCATGGGCTCTTCACCGCGGCCTTTGCGGCTTTCGTTGATGGCAGTCTTAATGAAGTTACTCACCGTGACCCCAGGAATTTCCACGGGGTACTGAAAGCTTAAGAAGATACCCTTGTGAGCACGCTCTTCAGGATCTAAATCCATAAGATCTTCTCCTTCAAAGTCGATGCTACCACCGGTTACTTCATAATCTTCGCGACCAGCAATTACACTGGAAAGTGTCGATTTACCTGAGCCATTAGGACCCATAATCGCATGGATCTCACCAGGATTAATTTCTAGGTTGATGCCTTTGAGAATTTCCTTGTCTTCTACCCGGGCTTGGAGGTTGTTAATTTTAATCATGATTTATCCTACGGAGCCTTCTAGAGAGACTTCCAATAGTTTTTGTGCTTCTACGGCAAATTCCATAGGAAGCTGGTTCAATACATCTTTACAATAGCCATTCACAATAAGTGCAATAGCCTCTTCAGTGCCAATTCCTCGCTGGTTGCAATAGAATATCTGGTCTTCACCAATCTTAGAAGTCGTCGCCTCATGCTCGATTTGAGCGGTAGGATGCTGTGCTTCGATATACGGGAATGTATGCGCACCACATTGATCTCCCATCAGTAGCGAATCACATTGGCTGAAATTTCGTGCATTCTCGGCACGGGCACCAACGCGAACTAAACCTCTGTAGCTGTTGTGACTTTTACCTGCGCTAATACCCTTAGAGATGATCGTGCTTTTGGTGTTTTTACCCAAATGGATCATTTTCGTTCCAGTATCTGCTTGCTGGTAATTATTTGTAACAGCGACACTATAGAATTCGCCGATACTATTATCTCCTTTCAAAATACACGAAGGGTACTTCCAGGTTACTGCAGAACCGGTTTCGACCTGTGTCCAGCTGATTTTCGCATTGCGCTCGCAAATACCCCTTTTCGTCACGAAGTTGAAGACACCGCCTTTTCCTTCTGCATCGCCCGGGTACCAGTTTTGAACAGTACTGTATTTAATTTCTGCATTATCCAATGCAACGAGCTCGACCACTGCTGCGTGCAGCTGATTTTCATCGCGCGAAGGCGCAGTACATCCCTCAAGGTAACTCACGTACGAGCCTTCGTCAGCAATGACGAGGGTACGCTCGAATTGGCCAGTGTTGGCCTCGTTAATACGGAAATAGGTGCTCAACTCCATAGGACAACGCACTCCTTTCGGGATATAACAGAACGAACCGTCGGTAAAGACTGCGCTGTTCAACGCAGCATAAAAGTTGTCGCGCTTCGGTATTACAGTTCCAAGGTGCTTACGCACGAGCTCTGAGTGTTCTTGAATGGCTTCACTCATGGAACAGAAAATGATGCCTTTTTCAGCAAGCGTTTTCTTAAAAGTGGTTGCAACAGAAACTGAATCTACTACAACATCCATGGCAACCCCTGATAAGCGTTTTTGCTCGTCAAGGCTAATGCCCAAACGTTCAAACGTGCGCAGTAATTCAGGATCTACTTCGTCAAGGCTTTCTAACTCTTTCTTTTGCTTTGGCGCACTGTAGTAAGAGACCGCTTGGAAGTCGGGTTTGCTGTAGGTGACGTTAGGCCATTCGGGCTCTACCATCGCCAACCACGTTTTGTAGGCATCTAAACGCCAATCCAACATCCATTGGGGTTCGTTTTTCTTTTCACTGATTAATCGAATCACATCTTCGTTCAGTCCGGGAGGCACCGTATCGCTTTCGATATCTGTGGTGAATCCGTACTTATAGTCGGATGCGGTGATTTCATCTAGGATTTCGTCGCTCATAATAGGGGGTTAAACGGCGAAGCTTTCTCCACACCCGCAGGTGCGTGTCGCATTAGGGTTATTAAAACTGAATCCTTTTCCATTGAGTCCACCACTGTATTCCAAAGTGGTTCCTATGAGGTAAAGGAGTGATTTTTTCTCTACAACGACTTTAACGCCGTTATCTTCATAGAGTTCCGCATTTCCGGGCATTTCCGGGGTAAAGTCCATTTTATAAGACAGTCCGGAACACCCGCCACTTTCTACGCCTACACTGATGTAGGTCTTATCCAATTGCTTGCCCTCTTCCTGCATAAGTGCAGCAAGTTTTGACTTCGCAGTATCTGATACTTTTACCATATTATTTAGAAACATTCTAAAGATGCGCGACAAAGTTACGTAATACGCGGCTTTTTTCTTGTGTTCTCACCAATGAACACAATAACTTTGCTACATGTTCGATGCAAAAAACCCACAGCGTACGCCCATCAGTGATTTGGGCGAGTTTGGCCTCATAGGTCATTTAACGCAAGCCACTAAGTTGAAACACGCCCACACCGCATTAGGAGTTGGAGATGATGCCGCACTTATAGACGTAGGTACCCACTACCAGGCGGTTTCTACTGATCTTCTCGTAGAAGGCGTTCACTTTGATTTAAGCTATATGCCTTTGAAGCATTTGGGCTACAAAAGCGTGATAGTTAACCTCAGCGACATTTATGCGATGAATGGAACGCCTGAACACATCACAGTCGGATTGGCCGTTTCAAACCGATTCCCAGTAGAGGCTCTAGAAGAGATCTACGAGGGTATTCATTTGGCTTGTGAACGCTATAACGTGGATTTAGTCGGAGGCGATACTACTGCGTCAAAATCTGGATTGATGATTTCAGTTACGGTTGTTGGTCGCGTTGAAAAAGAGCGTGTTGCAAAACGAAGTGGTGCAAAAGATAATGACCTTATTGTCGTTAGCGGTGATTTAGGCGGTGCCTACATGGGGCTTCAAATCCTAGAGCGCGAGAAGCAGGTGTATTTAGAAAATCCTGATATGCAACCGGAATTAGGCGGACACGAATATATTTTGGAGCGTCAGTTGAAACCAGAGGCGCGCAAGGATGTCGTCGAAATTCTTAAGGCATTGGACATTCAGCCGACCTCGATGATTGACATTTCTGACGGCTTAAGCTCAGAAACCTTGCACCTTTCGAATACCGGACAGATGCAATACAATCTGTATGAGAGTAAAATCCCCATTGATCCATCCATATACGCCCTCTGTGAGGAGTTCAACTTGAATACAACCACAGTTGCCTTGAACGGTGGAGAAGATTACGAGTTACTCTTTACAGTACCGATCGAAGACCACGATAAGGTCAAGACGAATCCGAATCTAACGGTGATCGGTTATGTGAAAGAAGGAAGTGGCGCAAACCTCATTACTCGGGACGATAAAGTCATTGGGTTGAAAGCTCAGGGATTTAACCATCACGAGGCGGAATAGTCGTATTTTATCTTCAGGTGACTGAAATTTATCATTTCGTGTAAATCAGTGCATACGCTGTGTCGATTGATACTTTATTGTTAATCCTTTGATTTTCAATTTAGAAAAGAGGTAACTTACTGGTCCAAACCAACCTAGTTACCTTATCATGGAAGAAAAAATCTTCAACAACCTGTTGCACGGGTATCCCTTCTATTTCCCTTTTTGGAGGGAACCGTTAGATGCGCAGTGCACATTAGAAGCGGCACTCACTACTAAAAAATTCCAGGCTATACCGGGATTTCAGCATTGTACAGACGAACAAGCGGAGATCATCTACAAAAGGGTGAAACACCTTTTTGCAGTATATGCTTCTGGTGATCGTTCGCATCAACGGTGGAATGAATCAAAGCAAGTGGTACGCGCTTTTCCTCACTCATACCAGGAAGTCATGGGTATTACCACACCATTACGCAGCTGGTTGCCTAAACTTATTTAACGAGGGTTAATGGGAAGAACGCGGACCCAGTGATCGGATGAAAACCATGCTTGACGACCATCGCCGAGCGCCACATAGAACCACCCGTCCGAAGCTCTCACTAAACGACCCGCACTTCCCTCACTTAGGAGCACGATTCTTTTACCATTGGCATCGGGTGCACTGTAGCCGTAACTGTTGTTGCTGACTACAACAACTTTATTGCTCTGGGGTATACTTGTTTGTGCAGTAAGCAGTAGCACTAAGCCTATACTACTTAGCGTGAGCGGTAATCGCCAGCTCAACGACGGCTGTTTAAATTTCCGGAGAATTAGTAGTACGAATGCACCGGCTAAAAACACTCCAGCGACCAAACCCCAATTTTCGGGGCTAAGAATTGCTCTTAATTGATGGCCAATCCAATGCAATAGGGCATCGTTTGGTGGTGGTAGTGCGTCTGTAAGTCGAGCGTTAAGCCATTCTAGATTGTGAAGTGTCTCTTCATTACGGGGATCGAACAATAGTGAGCGTTCGTACCATAGGCGTGACTCTCCGAATTGACCCAAGCGCGCGTAGCAGTTGCCGATGTTGTAGTACAACGTCGGATCGGCAGTACCCTTCTCGGCTAAAGATTCAAAAAGTGTGCGTGCCGATTCAAACTGTCCGTCGGCATATAATGCGCTGGCACTGTCGCTTACTGCGGTTAAAGTTGCTCCCATAGTGCATTAAAT
>CATAQZ010000071.1 GCA_949487015.1 Flavobacteriales bacterium UBA4585 | reverse complement strand
GAACAATGCAGGGTTTGGACCGGATAATGCTGTACTTAAATTCACAAAAGACCACCAGTGGATCAGCGCACTGCCTATTACGGCATCAGGTGCCACCTACAACGACTACTTTAAAAACCCACTAGCGCTTCAAGGTTTTACTCAAGCGCCGCAACTCACAGCGAGCAATAGTCCAGACTTTTGGGTGCTGAATCAGGATGAAGATCAGGAAATCCAAGTGCAACACATCCAATTCACAGAAGGACCTTTCGGCGCGCTCTACCAACCTATCTTTTACAGCACACTAGATCCTGCCGCAAAACGCTATTTGCAAACGCCAAAGCGATTCGTAGATCCTATTGATTTATGTCTAGCTGGCGACGGTTCTCGGTTTTTATTCGTTGCAGATGCCGGTGTAGATAGTGTATATCAGTTTACTTCTTCCGGATTAGAAGGCGTTCCACCACCACCTGCATCAGCCGCTGAGTTCAATGCGCTTGCGACTTTAGGGGGATTTGGCAACGTGAGTGCCATCGGGTATTATGACAAGATTTTATACGTAGCCGACTCTAAGAATGGAACCGTTCAACGATTTAAACTTACACTCGATTTCGATTAACCATTTGATAACAAATAATAATTACCTTTCCCATTCCTTAGAACAGAATCAATTCAATACACAATCAATTCATAAATCATGAAAAAACTTTTAGCTTTTTTATTGCTATGCTTGCCTTTCTTCGGGATATCGCAAACATCGCATGTTGTTACCTTTAAGGTGAATACCGCCAATATTACCGTAGGGTCGAATGGACTTTATCTTGGTGGAGGCGTTATTGGAGGTGCAAACGCTGTACAACTTACAGACACTGATGGAAATGGTGTTTACGAAGGAACCGATACATTAAGCGGAACCGCGGGCGGTAATTTTATTTTTCTAAATTCTCCGTCATGGAGCGGGGATTGGGGCGCGAAAGAAAACCTTACCGGTTTAGCTTGTGCGGATGCCTCCAACTACAATGATCGTATTCTTCCAACTTTCACTCAAGATACTACCTTGATGTTCTGTTACGGAACTTGTGCGACGGATACTGTTTGCCCAGTAACTGCCACGAATCCTGATGTAACGTTCCGTGTGGATATGAGCAATGTTTCTGCTTCATTTACTAATGTTTACGTTAGTGGAACACTGAATGGCTGGAGTGGTAACGCTAACCAGTTGACAGATGCTGATGGTGACGGGATTTACGAGGGGGACATTAGTCTTGCTGCTGGAAATTATGAATTCAAGTTTACTTACGACAACTGGGTAGGACAAGAATCACTAGATGCAACACTCGACAGTGCTTGTACATTAACGACCGGTACGTTTACTAACCGTTACATTACCATAGGAGCCTCCGATACTACACTTCCTGTATACTGCTGGGAAGAGTGTACTTCTTGTGCGTCATCATATACCCCTACATCATGTGGAGATTTATTCTTTAGTGAGTATGCCGAAGGTTCTTCGAACCATAAATACTTCGAGATTTATAATCCTACAAGTGCAGCGATCTCGTTGAGTGGTTATACTGTCTACTTAAGCGGTAACGGTGGTTCATATACCAATACGTTCACTTCGAATGCAAGTATTGCCTCAGGTGATGTTTACATGATCTCAACGAACTCATTAGACAGCGCTACTCAAGCATTAGCTGATACCGCTATGGGATACCCTTCTGTAGCACACTACAACGGTGATGATGCCCTCATTCTAATGAATGGCACTGACACTATCGACGTTATTGGTACGCCAGGTGTTGATCCGGGTTCTTCATGGAGCGTTGGTACAGGATCCACTAAGGATCATACACTTATCCGTAAAGCTTCTGTTGACATGGGATCTACAGATTGGACCACAGGTGCTACCGAATGGGACGTTTATGCTCAGAATACATGGTCGTACGCAGGTGCACATTCAAGCAGCTGTATTGTTACTCCTAAAAATGTAACCTTCCAGGTAGATATGAATAATGTTACTGCATCATTTACGAACGTTTACGTAAGTGGTACTGTAAACAACTGGAGCGGTAATGCTAACCAGCTTACGGATGCAGACGGAGATGGAGTATATGAAGGAACCTTATCCTTAATGCCTGGCTCATACGAATACAAGTTTACTTATGACAACTGGACAGGACAAGAGTCGCTAGATGCAACTCTAGACAGTGCTTGTACTTTAACAACAGGTGCATTCACAAACAGATACGCAACTTTCGGTAATGCAGATACAACATTACCTGTTGTTTGTTGGGAAGAGTGTACTTCTTGTGCTTCTACTGTAACGGGTTGTAGTGAGTTGTTCTTCAGCGAGTACTCTGAAGGCTCTTCAAACAACAAATACATCGAGATTTACAATCCTACGGCTAATGCCGTATCGTTGAGTGCATATACGATATACCAAAGCGGTAATGGTGGTTCATATACGAACACATTCACCACGAATGCGACGATTCAATCCGGCGATGTTTACTTAATCGCAGCTAACCAAGCCGATGCAACAATTTTAGCCGCTGCTGATACCGCAATGGCTTATCCATCGATTGCTCACTTTAATGGTGACGATGCGATGATTCTTGTTAGCGGAACGGACACTATTGATGTTATTGGTGTTCCGGGTGTCGATCCAGGTTCTTCATGGACAGTGGGAACGGGTTCTACTGCAAACCATACATTGGTTCGTAAGGCGACAGTTGACATGGGATCTACGGATTGGACAACTGGTGCTACAGAATGGGATGTATACTCGCAGAATACTTGGACCTATAAAGGTGCGCATACGAGCAATTGTATCGCTACTCAAACAGACTTCGTCGTAACCTTTATGGTGAATACCGCAAATATCACTGTAGGTACGAACGGACTTTACTTAGGTGGTGGCGTTATTGGTGGCGCAAATGAAATTCAATTGGCTGATCCTGATGGTGACGGTATTTATGTAGGTACAGACACTTTGAATGGTGCTAACGGAGGAAACTTTATCTTCCTTAATAACCCGGCCAATGCCGCAGACTGGAACGCAAAAGAAAATCTCACAGGTCTCTCTTGTGCTGATCCTAATAACTACAACGATCGTATACTTCCAACATTCACTCAGGATACAACATTGATGTTCTGTTTCGGTACGTGTTCGGCAGATACTTCATGTTCTGTTACTGCAACGTACCCTGATGTAACCTTCAGTGTAGATATGAATAATGTTTCAGCTTCATTCACTAATGTATACGTAAGTGGTACTTTAAATGGCTGGAGTGGTAATGCGAATCAGCTAACCGATCCAGATGGTGATGGTGTGTACGACGCTGATATTAGTCTTGCACCTGGTAACTACGAATTCAAATTCACTTACGATAACTGGGTAGGTCAAGAAAACCTTGATCCTAATACACTGGATTCGAATTGTACGTTAACAACCGGTGCCTTCACCAACCGTTATATTTCTGTTGGTGTAGCTGATACGACGCTACCGATTTATTGTTGGGAAGAGTGTGTTGCCTGTGCAATTAATGTTCCAACGTACACTATCGATCAAATCGATAATACGGACGCAGACGGTGTACCAGATTCACTGAACGTTTACTGTAAAGTAGTAGGTGTTGTTCACGGTGTGGATATGCAAGGTTCTTCTAGTGCAGTGTCATTTACTGTGCATGACGGTACGGAAGGTTTAGGAACGTATTCATCTGTTGCTACAGTTGCTTCGTACACCGTAACCGAAGGTGATGAAGTTCGTATTGTTGGGGATATAGGTCACTTCAATGGACTTCTCCAGATGTATGTAGACAGTGTTACCGTAATCAGTACTGGTAACGCAACGCAAACACCTACCGTGGTTACTTCTTTAGATGAAAGTACGGAAAGTGAGTTAGTGAAGTTCGAAAACATGACTATGGTAGATCCTACACAATGGGGATCTGGATCTTCAGGCTACAATATTGATATTACAAACGGTACAGATACCGTAGTAATGCGTATTGATGCTGATGTAGATTTATATGGCGCAGTTGCACCGGTAGGTATGTTTGATGTTGTCGGTATCGGTGGTCAGTATGACTTCAGTGCGCCGCACTTCGACGGTTACCAAATTTTACCGCGCTATCAAGCCGATATTATGCCATCTACAGGTGGTGGTTCTGCTGTTAAGCTTTCTATTTCGGAAATCATGGCAGGCTCAAACTCTACCGCGTACAACGCAGACTGGTTTGAAATTCATAACTATGGTGATTCTGCGGTAGATTTAGGAGGATTCTCTTGGGATGATGAAAGTGAAATTCCTGGCACCTCAACGTTCCCAATGGTAACCGTTCAACCTGGTCAGGCGATCGTTGTACTTGATGACGTAGCCGCTAATAAAGATGCGTTCTTAGCAGAGTGGAAATTGTATGCTGGATCAGTAACTATCGTTGCTAATGATGAATTAACCGGTTCGTTCCCAAGCTTAAGTCAAAATGGCGATGGAGTATTCTTATACGATGCTAATGGTGCAGAAATGGCGAGTGGTGTATACACCGCTGCTACAGCAGGATTCTCTGTTGAATTCGATACCACTGGTGCGTTCTTAGGTGATGCGGTTGACGGTACTAACGGTGCATACACATCACTCGAAGGTGATGTTGGTTCTCCTGGTAACTTAACACCTAATACAGGTTTTGGCGAATCCGCAGTAATCAGCAGCATCTTCCCGAATCCAACTACAGGATCATTTACTGTGAACTTAGTAAGCGATGTTAGCTATGATGCTACAATAACGAATATTACAGGTGCTACCGTGTTCCAAAAAGTGGGTACCGGCGCAGTATTGAATATTGATTTGAATGCGGCTAGAGGAACTTACGTACTCCGCGTACGTACGGCTCAAGGAACCGCAGTACAAATGATCGTCTTGCAGTAAGCACGGCGACCAACGAATAAAAGAAACCCCCCGCAGCCCATGGCCGCGGGGGGTTTTATTTTGCGCCAAAATGTATACAGCATTCGTAAATGTGTATAACACAAGCCTATAATGCCGGGTCATCTTTGCCTCACCATAATAGCAGAGTCTATGCGATCAAATAATCCGTATTGACCTAATTACTGCATAATAAAGCTAGAGTAGCACAGAATATTTAGATTTGCATCGCAAAAATCAGCACAATGGATATCTTAAAAGCAGCCACAGATTGGGCAAAAGATGAACTCGTTTCCACGCCATTTTTTATTCTAGCCGGTACACTATTTCTAGCAATAAGCTTCGGACTCTGGCAAGTTGGCAAGACAGATTTAGCGCGAGCTTATATCGTTCCAATGTTGGTAGCTGGTAGTCTCTTAACCATTATTGGTTTAGGTCTTTTCTTCACCAACAAAGCGAGAATTGACCAGTTTAAAATAGACCATTCAGAGAATCCTATAGCCTTTGTAGAGGCAGAACTGGCCCGCACCAATGCAACATTACTAGAGTATAAAAATGTTGTTTTTACTGGAATACCGGTCATTATTGGCATCTGTGTCGGGATACTTTTTTTCGTTAGCGCGCCTCGTTGGCGTGCAACTATAATCACTAGTATATCAATGCTCAGCGTTATTCTATTTATCGACGGTCTAGCACACGCGCGCATCAGTGAATATCGCCAACAGCTGTTGCAAGAGCAAAAAGAAATTCAACATAATAACGGCGCAGAAGAATCGTTTTAATGTGCAATTATGATCTGCTCGCGAAATTCACCCGATTGCAAGATGTACGATCCCGCAGGAAGCATTTCTACAACGATTCGATTATTACCAGTATTCACTGTACCCTCAAGCAACTGCTCGCCGGATAAATTGGCAATGGTAAACGATGCTGTAACCTGCGCCGTGATATTCAAAAAGGTATCTGCAGGATTAGGTCCCAGATGAAGATGAGAATGCTCAGGAGCGGTTTCTACGGCCATAAAGGGGTTCCAGGCTACGTTCGTTGAATCACCATAGATATAATCAACCAATTCGGGATGATCAATAAATGGATTACGGTTCCCTTGCATCGTATGAGTTACATTGTTACGGTTCAACTCGAAGCTGTCTACTGGATCCGCCCAGTGCCAATCTAATAATGTCGAAAGTACGGCATGAGTGGTACCTCCAGAGTTTAGTGCTTCT
>CATAQZ010000070.1 GCA_949487015.1 Flavobacteriales bacterium UBA4585 | reverse complement strand
GCGGTTGGAACTCTAGAAGATTGGGTCTGGTTCAACGGTACCCATCAAAATGCACAACTCTTTCAAAAATTAGTTTCATGAGAAAACTGATGGTAATTACAGTAGGCGTGGTCATCCCAGGTCTATTGCTCGTGTTTGTTTGGAAAGGCTATAATGCGGTTTTCGAAGCAAATGTCAATCCAGAATTGGCCCCCTATGAATTATATATAGAACCCGGGACCACCCTAGAATCCGTTTATGAGGAGTGGTTTGAATCGGGACTACTACTCCAGCCGGAAGGTTTTTACCTGATCGGTAAGAAAAAAGGACTGGATACGCTCAAAACGGGGCATTACGTCATCGAGGAGGACATGAGTAGCAATGGAATCGTAAATATGTTGAAAGCGGGTTTACAGCGCCCTGTGAAGGTAAGTTTCAATAGTGCGAAGAACTTGAGGGATCTCGCGGACCAATTAAGTCCTCAGCTAATGGTGGATGCACCTGCACTTTATAAAGCATTGCAAGCACCTATGGAAGGATGGGAAGGACCATTGAAACAAGGAGCGTTCTTACCCGATACTTATGAATTTTATTGGAATGCCAGCGCAGAAACGGTTGCAAATAAAATGTACCAGAATACTATTTCATTCTGGACCCCATCACGCATTCGTCAAGCTAAAGAATTGGGCTTGACACCGGGGGAGGTCAGTACATTGGCTTCCATTGTAATGAAGGAAAGCAGTAAAGCGGACGACCGTCCTAAAGTGGCTCGTTTGTATTTGAACCGATTGGCTTCAGGAATGAAGTTGCAAGCAGATCCCACAGTCATCTATGCGATACAGCAAAAAAATCCCGCTGCAGTGGTGCAACGTGTTTTACGTAAAGATTTAACCATTGAGTCGCCGTACAACACCTATAAATACGTTGGCCTGCCGCCCGGACCCATCTGTGTACCTGAAAAGGCAGCGCTTTTAGCCGTGTTAGAAGCGCCCGAGCACGATTTTATCTTTATGTGCGCAGATCCCGATCAACCCGGTTACCATGCCTTCGCACGCAATTATGCAGGGCATTTAGTGAACCAACGCAAATGGACGAACTGGCTGAACAGCCGCCAGATTTATCGTTAAATGAAAAGGACCGCCCATGGGCGGTCCTTTCGGTTACTTCCTTTAATCCTTGGCGGTTCTAGGTCGCACTAGGTAATTCTACGTTTCTAAAAACGACTGTTCCTTCGAAAACGTCTAATAAAATGACGTCATCCGGCTTTACTTCACCTGCGATAATGGCGCGTGAAAGTGCATTAAGCACTTCGTTTTGTATGGCTCTTTTTACCGGTCGTGCACCGTATTGGGGATCAAAGCCTATTTCACCTAAATGGTACACCGCTTCGCGTGAGGCTTCGAGGGTGATGTTCTGTTCGGCCAGTCGCTTCTTCACGAGATCCAATTGCAAATGAACAATCCGATTCATCTCCGATTTGTCGAGTGGACTAAATACGGATACTTCATCAATTCTATTTAAGAATTCAGGACGTACAATTTTCTGAAGCATGCCGAGGAGTTCGGGTTTTAATCGGTCCATTAAGTTGTCATAGTGCGCTTCTTCCCATTGCTCCATTGCCTCATTAATCACTGCTGACCCTATATTGCTCGTCATGATGACCAATGTGTTCTTAAAATTCACTGTACGGCCTTTATTATCCGTTAAACGGCCATCGTCGAGCACTTGTAAAAGAACATTAAAGGTATCGGGATGGGCTTTCTCGATCTCGTCAAGCAATACCACGCTGTACGGCATGCGTCGTACCGCCTCTGTAAGTTGTCCGCCTTCGTCATAGCCGACGTAGCCCGGGGGCGCACCAACGAGTCGGCTAACACTTTGCTTTTCTTG
>CATAQZ010000069.1 GCA_949487015.1 Flavobacteriales bacterium UBA4585 | reverse complement strand
GAAGATATCCTGCTTCTTGCAGCGATAAAAGAATTGGTAAAAGACAAAGGCTTTACCATCGAAGGCGCACGAAAAAAACTTCAAGCCACGAAAAAAGACGAAGTTATTGCGCAACGCGAGGTGGTTGAAAAACTGACCTATATCAAAGGAGAGTTACAGAAAATTCTCCGAACCATGAAGGCGGATTAAAAACTAAAAAAACCCCGCAGGCTGTGCCTGCGGGGTTTTTATTTACGCCTCCTCGCTCTGCTGTATTAAAACTCGAAAGTCAAACCCGTCATAATATTGAAAGTGGCTTGCGCGTAGTAGTACGCAAAATCGCCCCACATATATCCATTGGCTGCATAGGATGTGTTGCCCAAGTTTCTGAACTCTACAAAGCCAATCAAACGCTGCACATCGTTACAGTTCCAAGTGTACGAAGTACGTGCGTTAATCACATGATAAGCGGGTAGGCTATGTGCTTCTTTCCCCTCATTCGACATGTACTGCTTGCCTACATATTGGTTCCAAAGTGTCGCCTCGAAACCTTTCTTCGCGTACGAAAGACGTGCACTTGCAACTGCGCCTGGCGAGAAAGCAATGGGTGTATTGTCCACAAAAGAGGATAGCGGATCGCTAACCCAGTTCACATTCTCATTTTGGCTCAACGCTACATTAGCCGTAGCTGAAAGCGTCGATGTAAACTCGTACGCACCGGTTAACTCTAAACCTTGGCGGAAGCTCTGTCCCACGTTTTCGCGGATGGGGTAGCCCTGCGCGTCGATCGCGCCTGTGAGGACCAATTGGTTTTGGTACTGTTGGCGGTAGGCATTCACATCAAAAGCCCAATGATCTCCTGCCTTACGATAATTCAATTCCATATCAAGCATGCGCTCCGCATCGAGTTCATCTGCGGATGCCGCATATTGTAAATCTGTGCGGTTCGGCTCGCGGTGCCCTACCCCAGCATAAAGCCCGAAAATCTCATTCTTACCTAAATCATAGGTCAAACCCACCTTGGGATTGAAAAAATTAAAGGTGCGATCAAAATAGGCAGATCCCGTTGCTGAGCCACCAGTAGAACTGTGGTTCACGTAGCGGCATTGTGCATCGGCATAGACTAGCAATCGGTTTTGCGTAAGTGCGTATTTCGCATAAATATTCGCATCGTCTTTGCGCGCATCTCCTTGGTAATAATTGCCGGCAAGGGTACTCACATTCGGGTTGTTGGCCCAAATCACACGACCAAAGTGCCCACCGTCGTACCGGTGCATGCCACCGCCCAACTGAATACGGTGGTCACCGTGATCGTAGGTCCAGGATGAAGTTGCGCCGTAAAAGTCGTTGTCTAACCACTTGCGTGTAACCACATCGCCATAAGAAACAGTGTCGCCCGTCGCAGTGTAATAGGGCATTAGTCCAAAGTCCATGAAGCTCAATCCGAGGACTGAACCTTGGTTGTATTCCTCATAGTAGCCCGCGCCAGCAGTGTGGTGCAAAGCCGCCGCAAAAGTGCCTCCAAAGAGATTTGAGTAACGGTAGTGCAACTGTGTATGCTCTTGCCCGTAGTTATCTACTTGATCGTCGTAGGTACCCACAACGTTCCAAGCATCATCGTAAATAGCTCCCGCTGCATTCGTGCGCGGTGCGGCATCCCAGGCTCCCCCATACATTGTAGTAGAGTCGACACCGTACCAAGCTTGGTAGGTACGTTCGCCTCCGCCAAAGCGTACAGCCTCGACGTAATGACCGCCACCGGCAAAACCAGCGCTCACGTAGTACGATTGCAGATCTGAAGATGCGCGCTCCACATACCCATCCGAAGTGATGGAGGAAATGCGCGTATTCATCCAAAAGCCACTGGCCGATTTTCCAGTATTCGCCTCTAATGTGGCACGTTGTGTCCCGTACGATCCAGCGCCCAAAGTGATACGACCGCCTTTTTCACCCGCACCTAAGGTGCTCAATCCAAGGCTTGCTCCAAATGCCCCAGAACCGTTGGTAGAGGTTCCAACACCTTTTTGCAATTGGATGGCATTTGTAGAAGACATGAGGTCTGGTGTATTCACCCAGAACACGCCATGGCTCTCCGCATCATTCATTGGAATACCGTTAACGGTAACATTGATACGTGTGATGTCCGAACCACGGACGCGCATGTTCGTATACCCAATACCGTTCCCGGCATCTGAAAAACTCACTACGCCGGCGACATCTTGTAATACGTAAGGAAGGTCGCGCCCTGTATTCAGTGCTTCAATAGCCTTTTCCGTAAGGTTAATTTGTGCGATGGGGTCGTCTTTTTGCGCCCAAGTACCCAGTACATTCACTTCGTTAAGCTCCACGTTGGGTAGCAAGAGAATGTCGATTTTAGCCGAATCGGCCAGTTCTTGTGCAGTGGCAAATAGCGAGAAAACTACAGCTGCTGCGGTACACATTACATGTTTCATGAAATTTGGTTGTTAAACCACGTCAAGGGGCAATAACGCGTCGTTACACATCTATTGCTTTTCGTTCCTTGGCAGCATTACCTGCCCAGGTTCTATGGGTATGTTCTCAGCCCGCAGGTCCGAAGACTTTAAGGCACCCCTTTGAGACGAGTCAAATATATAACACAAATATGCTATGTTTGACTTCATGAAAAACTTTGTCAAAATTACAGGAAGAGTGGGAGCCAGCGCATTGGTAGGAAGTGTCATTTTTAAACTCCTTCATTGGATGGGAGCACCCGAACTCTTGCTCATTGGTACCGTGAGCACAGGATTATTCATCATTGGATTTACGATTCAGAAACTATCGAAAAAGTAAACG